>CAZHOC010000042.1:0-13975 GCA_964534295.1 uncultured Bacteroidia bacterium
TGACGATCTTGCGGCTCACACCTCTGAATGGGTCGAACCCGTTTCTACCAACTATCGTGGCTATGACATTTGGGAATTGCCGCCCAATGGTCAGGGTATCGCTGCCTTGCAAATGCTCAACATCATGGAGCCCTACGATATTGCTTCTATGGGATTTGGTAGTGCCGAATACCTTCATCTCCTAGCCGAGGCAAAAAAGATCGCATACGAAGACCGCGCCAAGTTCTACGCTGATATGTCCTTCAATGAAGTTCCGGTTGAATGGCTCATCTCCAAAGAATACGCAAAAGAGCGTATGGAGCTGTTCAATCCAGCTAGAGCAGGACGATCGTTCCCCGCAGGGAAACTCAAAGATGGAGATACCATTTATCTAACTACTGCCGATAAAGATGGCAATATGGTGTCCTTTATTCAAAGTAACTACAGAGGCATGGGTTCTGGCGTGGTGCCGGGTGATTTAGGTTTTATGTTGCAAGACAGAGGGCAACTCTTTTCGCTTGAAGAGGGCCATTTTAATGTCTACGAGCCCGGCAAACGGCCTTTCCATACCATTATTCCTGCTTTTGTAACCAAAGACGGTAAGCCCTTTATGAGCTTTGGCGTGATGGGGGGTGGTATGCAGCCGCAGGGCCATGTGCAAATCATCGTCAATATGATTGACTTTGGTATGAATCTGCAAGAAGCGGGTGATGCACCTCGTCTCCGTCACGATGGATCTTCTCAGCCAACAGATGAAAAAATGACCGATGGAGGTATTCTTAACCTAGAGTCTGGTTTCGATTATCAAACCATACGGGCTCTGGAACGCATGGGACATAAAGTGAATTTTAGTGCCGGTGGATATGGTGGTTATCAAGCCATTATGTGGGATGATGAGCGAGGCGTATATTTTGGTGCCAGCGAGTCTCGCAAAGATGGACATGCCGCGGGTTACTAAATAGTAAGGCCAGTCGCTCCATTTGTAAGGGAAAGGAACTTTTGCCTTTTTCGGACTATGAATCTAAGCCACTGGGAATATCAAAGCTTTTTCAAAGACATTGAGGTTGCGATTATCGGTAGCGGTATCGTCGGCCTCAATGCTGCTATTGCCCTTAAGCAAGCGCAACCCAATCGCAAAATCGTCGTCTTAGAGCGAGGCATTATTCCCTCAGGAGCCAGTACGCGTAATGCTGGCTTTGCCTGTTTTGGTAGTATGACCGAGCTAATCGACGATGTCGAAAGCATGGGAGAGGAAGCAGTTTGGGATTTGGTAGAAAAGCGATGGTTGGGACTCAAGGGTTTACGGCAGACTTTAGGGGATAAGCAAATTGGCTATGAGCATAGAGGTGGTTTTGAGCTGTTTCGCCCAAGCGAACGCTCAACCTACGAAGCTTGCTTGGAGAGAATGCCTTATTTCAACCAGCGTCTAAAAGAAATCATTGGGGAGTCGGAGGTGTTTGTCGCCCGCGGCGAACGCTTATCCACATTGGGATTTGCTGGAGTCCAGGAACTCATCCATAATCAAGCCGAAGGCCAGATCCATACCGGTAAGATGATGAAGGCGCTTTTGGATAAAGCGAAATCACTTGATATTCAGGTTTTTAATGGGTTGGAAATCAGTGAGATAAATACTGGGGGTTCAAGCGTGGATTTGACAACTAGCCAAGGCTGGGAACTAAAGGCCAAACAACTGATAGTTGCTACTAATGGCTTTGTCCGCCAGCTGTTGCCCGATCTAAGCGTTCGCCCGGCGCGAAACCAAGTATGGCTAACCCAAGAAATACCCAATCTCCCCTGGGAAGGCTGCTATCATTACGACAAAGGCTATGTCTATTTCCGTAATATCGGGAAACGTGTGCTCATCGGCGGGGCGCGTAATGTGGATCCTGAGGGAGAGACTACTGCCGATTTTGGGCAGAGCCCTAGCATCGAAACTGCCCTAAAAAGCTTGTTAGACGAAGTTGTACTACCCCAACAGCCTTGGAAGCTAGAACGCAAATGGAGTGGTATCTTGGGAGTTGGTGAAGAAAAGCGGCCCATTTTGCAAACACATGGCTTAAATACAGTCAGCGCCGTCCGTTTAGGTGGCATGGGCGTTGCCATCGGCAGTTGGGTAGGGAAAGAGGCCGCAAAACTTTTGATGGATTAAATTGCATTGGTTGTTTACCTTTTTGTGCTAGGCAGGACTAATGGGCATGAAGAGAATACTCACACTTTCTTTACTTGCCCTGCTACTCACAAATTACGCCTGTGAAGACATTGACCCAGATGAGGTCAAAGACGGCCTAGAGGAACTCAATCGTCAAGTTTCCCCTACCAAATATGATCAAGGCATTAGCTCTGAAGCGAGTACCGAACTGGCTAGACTATTGCCAGAGGAGATCGCCACTTTCGCCATGCATCCAGATGGCGGATGGGTAATCGTAACTAAATCAGGTCAAAAATTTGCCCGTAACATTCCAGAAGATTGCAATACGCAACTAGAACAATTCCTTGCCGACGGGCACCAAATCCGCTGTGTGGCCTTTCCGACTTTGGGAGGCAATCGTTGGGTAATCCTCACGGATAAGGGCAAATTTGCTCGTAATATCCCTGAAGCCTGTAATAGCAAACTGGATGAATACTACAATGCTGGGACAGAAGTCTATTCTGTAGCCTTTTCTTGGGAAGCCCCTCAAGATGATAGTTGGGTGATACTCACGGAGGAAGGTTCATGGGCCCGCAATATCGACGATGAATGCTTTCAGATACTCAAAAACCTAGAGCAAGAAGCCAATCCGGGAGAGGGACCTTCACGCCCAGTGCACTTCGTAGCCTTTGATCCAGATGCCGAGGGTTGGGCTGTGTTAGCGGAGGATTATTACTTCACCCGAAAAATAGACAATGATGCCTTTTCTCAGTTGGTAGCATTTTATAATGATAAACGCGAAAGTGCCATCCTGGCATTTGATCCAGACCAAGAAGGTTTTGCCTTGATTGCCAACGAACGATTTAAGACTCGTTTACCGATGGACGAGATCGAAACTTTTGAAAGAGACTTCGGCTCTCAGCATATTTGGTCCCGTATGCGCGATACTTTCAACGTTCCTGGGGTGAGTGTTGCGGTAGTAATTGACAATCAACTCGCCTGGTCGACTGCCTATGGGCATATCAAAGCTGGGGAGAAACATGCGGTCCATCCTAATACTATCTTTCAAGCAGCTAGTATTTCCAAGGTATTTGCGGCTATAGGAGCTCACCAGATGGTAGACGATGGTTTGATTAGCCTCAATAGCGATATCCAACAATCCCTAAGTGTGACGATCCCTCATCGCACTTGCTTAGGCGATACTGCGCCGCCGATCATTTTGCGAGATGTGCTCAATCACCGTAGCCCAGTCAATGGGCATGACACTACGTTCCCAACAGACAGCTGCCAAAATTTTACCGATGACAGCGGTGGCGGTGGCTATGCAGGCTATCATAAGGACACAAGTCTGCCTACTTTGGCGCAGATAATCGCGGGTACAGGCACCACTAATTCTGAACCCATTACCCTTTCTCATAATCGGGGTTCCTTTAGTTATTCAGGTCCTGCGATGACCTTATTAGAGCAACTTACTCAGGATTTGAGTGGCCAATCCTATGTTCAATGGCAAGTCAACCGAGTACTCAATCCCTTGGGTATGAATGACTCTTATCTGCAAATCAATTTGCCTCAAAGCTATTTTGATCAGCATCTAGTAGCGGCGGGCCATTGGTCAAATGGGAACGTCATTAGTGGAGAAAGAAGAAAATACCCTGAATATGCGGCAGCAGGTCTATACTCTACCGCCATTGATTTGACCAAGCTCATTATCATGCTCAACAATAATGGGCAGTACGAAAACAATACCATCCTCAGTAGTGCCTCTCATAATGCACTGGTCAATCTAGCAACGGGCGTATACACAGCCGCAAATGTGAGTGCTAGCAACTCATATGTCAGCCATGGCGGTACCAACGCAGGTTTTCGCTCCCTCTTCTTAGCCTTTCCGTCTATCAATGCGGGTATAGTGGTTATGACCAATGGGGATGCAGGTGGTACTCGATTTAGAGAAGAGATTGCCCAGGCGATCGTCAATGCTTATGGCTGGTAGTTTGATATTTACTGCTTCGCAGAACGCTTATTTGAATTACTGAAGGGTAGAGTTGTTGAGTTGTTGATTCAAAAATTCCACCCTTCCACCCTTCCACCCTTCCACCCTTCAACAAATGACAAGCGTTCTGCGAAGCAGTAAGCTCCCTAACGACTCAAATAAACGAGGCCGTCATCTACCACGGTCCAAAGGCTGTTGGGATTGATTATGTCAACTTTTTGGTAAGCCCAGTCTCTATACATAAAGCTTTTGGGGATAGGAACGAATTGCTCATCATTGGGAAGATTGAAGCACTCAAAGCTAAAATCACCTTCCGCATCAATACAGAACTGATTGCCATAAGTAGCAATGATTTGCTGGGACCCTGGTGTTGGGTGCCAAATACCGCCAGCTGCCTCAGGATAGTTGGCCGGAGTCCAAGTTTGCCCATTATCCGTACTGCTATGTTGTCGAAGGGTATTTTCTTCCTGAAAAAACACCTGATTTCCTTGCCAGAAATACCGATTACTGCTTGGAGGTATTTCCGCATATGGTTGGAAGGGAACAAAGCCCTTATCTGAAGAAGGTTTGACTAACCAGCTTTGAACCCTGCGAAAATCTGGGTCCTGTACAAAGGTTTCTCCAAAGGCAAAGATTGCTTCACTTTGTTGCGGATATAATTGGATGCTCATGGATGCGTTAGTATTGTACTTGCAATCAGCATTGTTCGGATCACTAGTAGAACTAGTATCTCCTAACCAACCACATCCCCCTAAATCCTGCCAGGACTTTCCATAGTCCAGACTTTCCATCAATGAAATGTTGGAGCCACCATAGGCTACAGCACAAAGATTTTTGTTGCTTGGGACAAATTCAATATCCTTTCTAAAACCGCTTCCATCCCGTCCTAGAAAAAATTCTGTATAGTTATCGATTTTTGCAAAACTGCTAACTTCCCAGCTTAAGCCCCCGTCGCTACTGCGCCACTGAAAAGGACCAGGGGTACAAGGACTTATCCCAGAAGCATTGATACCTGCAAGTAATAATTCCCCATTGTCAAAGGCCACGATATCTAAAAACTTTATCTGCTCTGTATCGGAAAGTAACTTCCAGCTTTCCCCTCCGTCTTGGGTAATCCAAACAAAGTTTGCCCCTTGATATTGCATGATTACGCCTCCCTGTCTTTCATTTAGGAAAGCAAAATCTTGAATTTCTCCTTTACCACTAAAGGGAATCTTAAGGTAATCCCAATCTGAATTGCTCAAGCTTCCCATGACTAAGGCTGAGTCAAATGCTTGGGGTACATATTTCGGGACAATTTTATCAGATCTGCAAGCGAAGAAGAGCATTAGGCTGCTCAAAAGGAAAAATCGAATGTGCATAAAAATTGTGAGTATGGTTGTTTATTGATATGACGAGAACCCAACGATAAGCGTTGGGCATAAAGCTGGGTTCTCACCAAATAACTAAAAGTTGTAACCAATATGTAAGCCCGGTTCGAATAGGAAGTACTTGGGCCATTTGTCTTCCAACCGCTGAAAAGACTCCGGAAGATTTGTGTTGATGGGCCAAGAGGTAAAGGCTACCGAAGGTTCGATAAATAGCTTCTTCTTAAATACTTGAAAGCGATAGCCAAAACGCCAAGTCAAAAAGAGTTGGAAACCTGTTTGTAACTTTTCTGCCTCCGTATTGAAGTATTGCTGGAGAAAAGGAGTCGCATGAAAAGTACTGTAAAGCTCTTTCCATAAAATGCGCTGATAGGCAAGGCCGACGCCATAATCGCGGGCGAAGCCCGGAAAGAACTCTTCCTTATTGCCTTTGTCGGGCCCATAGGGTATGCCTAGCGGTGCAAAATATTGCCAACTAATGGCTTCAACAATGATCGCATCCTTTGGGGTAAAACGGTACCCGAAATTGAGCATAAAGAAACGAGGGGGATCAGGCTGCTCTACGAGGTTCATCGCCATAAAAGCAGAGGTGGAAAGAAAGAATTTGCTGTAGCTGGAATCGCTTTGTGCTTTTTGACCCAAGAGAGGTCGTAAAAGGAAAAGACTAAGCAGTAAAATGAATAAGCTTTTTGTGTTCATAACATTGCATTTTTGATTTATGACAATGTTATGGCGCCCTCAAGAGGAATCTTTTGACTTAAGTTAATTAATGAAAAGTGCTAGGCCTAAGGGATGTTTTTTTGTGCTACGCGCTTGCGGATGCGGCTTAAGGATTCCGGTTTCACCCCAATGAAACTTGCTATATGCCCTAGCGGCACCCGTTGCAAAAGGTCTGGACGATTTGCTAGTAAATCGAGATAACGTTCTTCTGGATTAAAGTTTTTAAAGCGATCAAAGGCCAATTGCTTGGCGGAGACCATTTCTTCGGAGAGTTTACGGCAAAGGGACTCAAAGCGCGGGAAACGCGCAAACATTTCTGCCTGCATAGATTCATTGCTGACACTTAGGATGCAATCTTCTAGACACTCAATGTACTGTACAGAAACTTGAGAACCTGCTTCGCACAAAGCTTCAAAAGATTGCCCTTCGGTATAAAAAGAAGTGCTTCTTTCCTCTCCATCCACCAAATAGTAGCAACGCACACAACCTTCTAAAACGTAATAGCTTTCTGTACTTAATTCCCCAGCTTTGACCAAAATCGCTCCCTTCGGATAGGCGCGAAAGAGATCGAAACTTCTTAGGGTCTCTTTTTCTGCTTCAGTTAGTTTGAAGTAGCGTTCAACGAAGTTGAAAATGCGGTCTTCCATAATTTGCTTCTTTGCTACTATACGTAAAGCTGGTTTTTCGTTTCGCCTCAATACCTTATTCGCTCAAATATAAACTTATCCCTACTTTTTGTATTTTGAAGCGCTCACTAAGATTACCCGCATGCTGCATAAATCCGTTCTGCTAAGCTGTTTGCTACTCATTTTTTTTACAACTCAAGCTCAGCTTCAGGAAGACTTCTCAGACGGAGAACTACTCAACAATCCTACTTGGTCCGGCGAACTAAGTCTCTTTCAAGTCAATGCCAATCTCGAACTGCAATCCAATGGGCCTAGTGCAAATGATGTATTGCATATAAGTACCAGCAGCAGCGATATTGATGATACTGAGTGGCGCTTAAAAATGGATTATGCCTTTGCGCCTAGTACAAGTAATCAAATCCGCATATACCTAGTCTCCGATCAGGCTGATCTTGAAGGGCCACTCAATGGTTATTATATCGGTATTGGAGAGTCTGGCAGTAACGATAGTTATGACCTTTTTCGTCAGGATGGAAGCACGAGTACCAAAATCATCGATGGGATTGATGCAAATGCTGGCAGTTCCATAAACGCTGTTGTTAAGGTGTTGCGGGATGATCAGGGCAATTGGTCCCTTTGGACCGACCCAGGCGGTGTCAATAATTTCCAACAGGAGGGTAGTGTGCAGGATTTGACTTATACCAGCACGAGCCATTTTGGGATTTATGTCAAGCATAGTTCAACCCGAGCGCAATCCTTCTTTTTTGATGATATATACATAGGGCCTGAAATCCTAGATACGGATCCTCCACAAGCGCTAAGTACAAGTGTTTTATCGCTGGACGAATTGAGCGTAGCGTTCTCCGAAGGAGTCGACCCCACCACGGCTACCGATCCCAATAACTATAGTCTCGACCAAGGTGTGGGCAATCCGGTCAGTGCGCAAATTGATCCCAATGATAGCCGGCTGGTAAACTTGAGCTTTGGCAATGCCTTTACCAATAACACCAACTACCTACTGACCGTGAGTGGGATAGCCGATCTAAGCGCCAATGTCATGGCTCAGCCGGTGGACCTGCCCTTTAGTTATATCGTACCCGAAACGCCTATCAGAGGGGATGTGATTTTTAACGAAATCATGCCTGATCCCACTCCTGCAATCGGCTTGCCTGAATCAGAATTTGTAGAGTTTTATAATCGAAGTAATAAGGTATTTAATCTGGCCAATTGGACCTTGTCCAACGGGTCTTCTACGGCTACTTTGCCTGATTATATTTTGAGCCCTAACGAGTTTGTGGTCTTTTGTCGGGCGGCAGATACCGCTTTGTTTCCCTTTCCCATCCAGGGGCTTACTACTTGGCCCGCCCAAGTTAATAGTGGCGATGAGTTGAGCTTGCGAGCTGACAATGGAACTTTGGTAGATCAGCTCAATTATCAAAGAAGTTGGTACGGAGATGGGGATAAAGATGATGGCGGCTATAGTCTGGAACGTATCAATCCTAATCCAACATCTTGCCCCCAAATTGCCAATTGGACGGCATCGGCAGCAGCCAGTGGAGGTACCCCCGCCTTTCCCAATAGTGTGTTTAACGATCAGCCCGAAACCACTCCTCCAGTTTTGATCGGAGCAAGTGTGCAAGGCAATAATCAGCTGCTCGTTTCCTTTGACGAAGCAATGGACTCTTTGCTGTTAGCTGATTTGGCGGCTTATAATTTACAACCCATGCTGGGAACGCCAGATGTAGTCCAAGCGATTGGACCTGACTTTTTATCTGTGCTCCTGAGTTTTACCGATACTCTGGTTACCGGACAAACTTATCAATTGACTGTAGCCAATGTAGCGGACTGCAGTGGAAATCTATTGCAAGGCCCTAGTATGCTGAGCGTTCTGCGAGGCAGGCCAGCATTTCCTTTGTCTTTGGTGATAAATGAGTTTATCGCTGATTTTGAGCCTTCTTTTGGGCTTCCAGCGGCTGAGTTTGTGGAGATTTATAATCCTACCGATTTAGCGATTGATTTGAGCGGTGTCAGCCTAACCGACGGAGGTGTGAGTGGTACTGTCAGTGCAGGGGTAATTGCCGCTGGAGGATATGCCATTTTGGTGGATGAAGGAGATTCGAGCTTATTTGCCCCCTTTGGTCAAGTGATTGGCCTAAGCAGCTTCCCTTCTCTCAATAATTCAGCTGATGATATTTTTCTTTATTCTGCCTCCGGCGAACTCATAGACTTTGTGTTTTACGACAATGCCTGGTATGGCGAGAGTGACAAAGGGGATGGAGGATACTCACTAGAACGCATAGACCCTGCCCCAACTGGATGTAACAATGAAGACAATTGGCGAGCCTCGGAAGCCAGTATTGGGGGCACGCCCGGTCAGGCTAATAGCGTACAGGATATCTTCATCGATCTAAAGCTGGCTGAGATTGAGACTATATTATTACCCGAGCCCAATCGCATCTTACTGCGATTTAGTGAGCAAATGGATTTGGCAGAGCTGGAAAATACCGCCAACTATACGCTTTCAGAGGGTATAGGGGAACCTTTGCTCGCAACGGCCACTCAGCCGGAACTGCGGGAAGTAAGTTTGCTATTAGATCAGGACCTCCTTAGCAATGTGGTTTATGATTTGCGGGTGAGACATGCTGATTGTGCCTTCAATATTGGAGATACGACCCTACTGCTAGGTCTCCCAGTGCCTATTTCTGCTGGAGATATCTTGCTTAATGAAATCCTTTTTAATCCCTTTACCGGAGGAGCCGATTTTGTAGAGATCATTAATGTATCCGCTAATATCCTTGACTTGGCAGAACTACAGTTAGGCGAAGGGATACCAGATACGGATTCAATTTTCAATACTGATTTGGTGGCAGAGCAAAGCATACCCTTTTTGCCGGGGCAGATTTTGTGTTTGACTCGAGATGTGGCTTTTCAAGAGATGAGTTATCTGCCTCCGGCGAACGCTAATTTCTGGCAGATGAGTGGCTTCCCTACCTATGATGATGCTGAGGGAGAAGTTGTCTTATTGACACAAGCTGGCCTTGTATTGGACCGCTTTGCTTATTTAGATGATTACCATTATCCGACTTTGGCCGATGATGATGGCGTTTCATTAGAACGGCTTTCCATCACCGTCCCGACACAAGAGATCAGCAATTGGCATTCTGCCGCTTCTACCGTTAACTATGCCACTCCTGGCTACGCAAACTCTCAATTTGTGCCAGATGCCAATGCCGAAGATTTCGTTAGCCTCGAACCTCAGACGTTCTCTCCCAACGATGATGGGGAGGATGATGTACTGGCGATTCGCTATCAATTCCCTTTCAATGGTGCCAATGCCAGAGTGCAAGTATTTGATACCAGAGGCCGCTTGATTAAGGACCTACAGCCTAATTTATTGCTAAGCCCCGATGAAGGCACCTTCTTTTGGGACGGAACTGACAACAAAAACACCAAGGCTGATATCGGCATGTATGTGATCGCTATTGAAATCACCAACCAACAAAACGGAGCCAGGGAAGTCTACCGCAGGGTTTGTGTCTTGGCAGATCGTTTGTAATTTCAAGCTATGAACTACAAAACATTTCTCGTCGATATTGCTGATAAGGTCGCTCATGTAAGACTAAATCGTCCAGACAAAGCCAATGCCCTCAACCACGATGCTTGGGCGGAGCTAAAGCTGATTTTTGAGACCTTGGACAATGAGCCAGGCGTACGGGTAATTATCCTCAGCGGGGAAGGCAAGCACTTTTGTGCGGGAATCGATCTCGCCTATTTGATGGAGCAAAATCAAGCCAATCAAAACCCAGACGAAGGCCGGAAGCGAGAAAACTTTAGACGACATGTTTTGTGGTTGCAAAGTACCGTTACTGCCATAGAGAACTGCCGTAAGCCAGTGCTGGCTGCTATTGACAATGGTTGTATTGGGGCTGGCGTAGATATCGTTACCGCTTGCGATATGCGTTATATCACAGAAAAGGGCTATTTCTCAGTCCGTGAGATTGATATGGCGATAGTGGCAGACTTAGGCACCTTGCAGCGCCTCCCTAAGATTATTTCGGAGGGTATGGCCCGCGAAATGGCTTTTTCTGGTCGTAAAGTGGGCGCCGAAGAAGCATTGCGAATAGGATTGGTTAACCGAGTCTATACTGACCGTGAAGAGATGCTTGCCAAAGTCATGGAGCTTGCAAAAACGATGGCCCAAAAATCTCCGCTAACTATGCGTGGCACCAAGGAGGTTATGAACTATTCTCGCGACCACGGTGTGGAGGAGGGGCTTAAGTATACCGCCACCTGGAATAGTGGTATGCTCTTCTCAGAAGATTTGGTCAAAGCCGTTCAGGCAGCCATGATGAAGCAAGAAGCTGAGTATCGAGATTAGGTTTACCGCTGCGCGGAACGCTTATCTCTTGTTTACATACAGGCATTAACTAAATGCACTTGGATACCTACCCTTTACCTTAGGGTTGAAAGCCATAAGTATGCTTTAATCCAAGCATATTTTCCGCATAACTGCATACTCGATGTTCTGGTACTTTTGATGAATTAGTACGCCTAAGAGGCCCATGAGATTTAGCGGATTGGGTCATTAAACAAAGCGCTAAACTCCTCAATCACCAATTCTACACTATCTCGCTCTAGACCATCTGTGGTGTAGAGCATAGTGTTAAAACTACCTTCAAGCTTGTAAACTTGGCCGTCGATGCTGTTTCTAAACGGACCCTCTATTTCGACCGCTTCGATATTGCTAATGTGAAATGCTGCCTGCTGGGTATTATTGCTTGGATAGAGGCTAGAATAACTGCTCTGCTGCCACTCCAGACTTTCGATATATGCTTCTCCGGTAGAGGGATCATCCTCAAAATTATACCAAGGTATACTGCCTTCTTTTAACACTTCAAGCAAAGAATCTTGACTTGAGTTGGTGAAACCAAATTTCAATAAACCGTATACCTTATCCCTTACAAAAGGATTGGCTGGCTCAAGTAGAAATAAGGACGAAAAATCAATATTTGAACTCGAAGGGAAGTTGTACTCTGAACGCGATATATGTTCAAAAGCAAAGGCTTCGCCTCCAATAGTTCCTCTTACAAAGAAATCATGACCGGGGATATTTATTATCTGTGGGTCAAGGAAGGGCTCGACTTCTGGATCTGGTTGCCTGCAACTGAATAAGGTCAGGAGGACAAGCAGGATTAGGAAAGGGTGCTTGTTTTTCATGATTCTGGAATGCTGTGCTTCTTATATCATAACGATAGATTCTAAAGATTGGTCCAGAAAAAGTGAAATATGTAGCCTGAATGATGCAAAAGCCTTTGCTCATTGCGGCAAAAACAAAGCGCAATGGCAACTTTATTAGGAGGTGTTTATTCTAAGCGTTCTGCGAAGCAGTAAGCTAATAACTAGGCCAGCACTCGCCTCGCCTCCAAAAATACCCGCGACCAATAGGATGAAGTCAAGGGAGAAACCATCACGCCTTTACTCGTGGAGGTATGGATAAATTGCACGCCCCCTTCTTGATCGGTCTGAGTAACAATACCTACATGATTGATCCGTCCGGGCGAACCAGTGCCAAAAAACAACAAATCGCCATGGCGTAATTGAGTGCGGTCGATGGCTTGGCCTTTGGTGGCTTGGTCTCGTGAAACACGTGGTAATTCCATCCCAGCGGATTTAAAGGCTGTATATATCAAACCCGAACAATCTATGCCTGCTTTGCTCATGCCGCCCATGACATGCTTGGTGCCAAGGAAGGTAGAGGCAGTGTCAATGATGGTTTTGGCCATATTTTGCCAAGAAACAGCACCATTGGAAGCAGGTGCTTGTTGCTGTTGAGCCTCTTCTATTTCACAAGCAATGCGCTCGGCTACATCTTTTTTGAAGTAGGGAAATACATTGACCCAATAGCGCAAATCAATGGTCGCGTAAGGTCTGCCTTGAGCGTTTTGCTGCAACTGGCAATGAGCCGCTTTTTCAGGCTCGCCAAAATTTGCCGTGAAAAGATCGCGATAAAGTTGTAGGTCAATAGTAGCGTGGGTGGGCTTAGTAGAGCCCTGGGGGAGTGTAGTGATGCCTTTCATTTCATAATTGGTCTATCCCTAAATTACGGAAGTTCGTATGTAAGTTCAAGTATATGTTTCTGCTTCGCAGAACGCTTGTCATTTGTTGAAGGTTTGAATTTTTGAATGCTTGAATCACCAACTCACCAACTCACCAACTCACCAACTCACCAACTCAATAATTCACCCCTTCAACAAATCAAATAAGCGTTCTGCGCAGCAGTAAAGGCAGAAATAATCCTCAATAAACTCTCAATCTCTGCCTTAGTGGCAGTAAAAATCATAAAAATACGACAGGATGGCATAAAAATGCGCTTGGTAAGCAATTTGTTCTCTGTTAAGGACAACAAGCAAAGCTTAATCAAGCCAAAGATGAATTTCAATCAATATACGCTCAAATCACAGGAGGCGATTCAGCAGGCAGGAGAGATTGCCAAAGCGAATCGTCAGCAGGCGATTGAGACAGGGCACCTCTTGGAGGCGCTTTTGTCGGTGGACGAGAGCATCATCCCCTTCATGCTCAAAAAGCTAGGGGTAAACATTGATTTCTTATCTACCAAAGTAAACGAACTGATCACCTCATACCCCACAGTTAGCGGAGCAACTGGTGGGCAATATCTTTCTAATCAGTTACATGCGACCCTAGAAGTCGCCAATAAACAAGCTGGCAAACTCAATGATGAATTTGTCAGCCTAGAGCATTTGCTGCTAGCGCTTGTCAAAGCGGGTAATGGTGCTGGACAATTGCTCAAGGAGCAAGGCGTAACCGAAAAAGGACTCCTAACCATCATGGAGGATATCCGTGGTGGCCAGCGAGTAACAGACCAAAATCCAGAAGCAAAATATAACGCGCTCAAAAAATACGCCCGCAACCTCAACGAAATGGCTAGACAGGGTAAGTTAGATCCTGTCATAGGTCGTGAAGAGGAAATCAGACGCGTGATGCAAATATTGTCCCGTAGGACCAAAAACAACCCGATCCTCGTGGGGGAACCCGGAGTGGGTAAAACGGCCATTGCTGAAGGCTTAGCCTTCCGTGTCATCCAGGGTGATGAGCCGGAAAACCTCAAGAGCAAAACAATCTACTCCCCTGATATGGGAGCTTTGAT
>CAZHOC010000043.1:0-6615 GCA_964534295.1 uncultured Bacteroidia bacterium
TTATCGATTATAAATCGACCCGCGCTGTCAGAAGTGCTGATAACAGTTTCTTCAATATCATGCTCAAAGATCAAACCTTCTCCACCGGGACCATAGAGTTTGATGTAGAGTTGGTAGGCAATGGTTTTCCCGGCATCAGTTTTCGGATTGGACCGGATACGCTTAACTCTGAAGTCTTTTATTTACGCCACTTTGGTAAACCAGATCCCTTGCGTCGCACCACAACCCAATATGCAGCGGTGATTGATGGAGTCAACCTTTGGGATGTAACCGATGAATACCAAGCGGGTGCTACCGTTTTAGAAGGACAATGGAACCACATTAAGCTGGTCATTTCTGAGCATCAACTCCATGCATACGTCAACGATATGGACCGTCCTGCTTTACAGGTTCCTATGCTAGAGGGGATTACTCAATCAGGAGGGATTTCCTTATCTGGCAATGTCATTTACGCCAATATGGTCCTAAGGCCCAATGATACTGGCGATTTGCCTGACCAAGCTGGCTTCGATCCTAGTGCCAATGATCCTCGTTATCTCCGCAATTGGGAAGTGAGTGAGCCAATTGAACTCCCTATCGGCAGAGATGTGATGATGGGAATTCGTTTTAACCCAGGGGTAGCGATCGATTCCACTCTGCTCAATGCGGACACCAAATGGAAAACAATTAATGCTGGTCCTAGAGGTCTAGTCAACCTTACCCTTCCATATGGGGCCACCGGAGAGGGGCAGCGACGAATCGTCTGGCTAAAGACGACCATCGAATCTGAAAACGCCCAATCAAAGCTTATGCGTCTGGGCTTTCGTGATGAAGTTTGGGTCTTTATCAATGGGAGCCCCCTTCATGTTGATAAAAACTATTACGGTTCCGCAGGTATGAAGGAACCCCGTGGCCGTTGCAGCTTAGAAAACGCATCTTTTCAGGTCCCCCTGCAGCCCGGAAAAAATGAAATCATCATTGGCCTTAGTAACTATTTCTATGGTTGGGGTATTATGGCTCGGTTTGAAGATACGGCTGGATTAAGTTATTAGGCCTTTAACTGTTCTTGACACAAGACCTGGCAAATTATGTTTTGCTGACATCTTAAGCAGAAATCCCCATTTATTTGGACGCTTAATCAGCGCTGTTTGACGGTTTTTATGACTGCTTCGCAGAACGCTTAGCCAATTGACTAGGTGTTCTGCGAAGTTTTTGCAACTCATACATTTCCTATTGATCTTTAGTTAAACCCCTATTGATCAAACAGTATGAAAGCCTTTACCAAAGATATCTACGGTGGACCTGAGGTCTTAAAGCTTAGTGAGCTAGAAAAGCCTGAACTAAAGGAAGGGCATATCTTAGTTAAGAACTACGCCAATTCTGCTAATCCTGCGGATTGGCATATTTTGCGAGGAGAGCCATTTTTTGCTCGCTTTTCCTTTGGCTTGTTTAAGCCCAAGCACAAGATTCTAGGTGCTGACTTTGCCGGAGTAGTAGAAGCCGTCGGCGATAAGGTCAGCCATTTTAAGGTTGGAGATCGTGTCTTTGGCGAAAATCTAAACGGCGGTGCTTTTGCCGAATATATCTCTGCCCCTGCTGAAGTTTGTGGCAAAATTCCCGAGGGGCTCAGTTTTGCAGAAATGGCTAGTAGCCCGATCGCAGGCTTGACCGCCCTACAAGCTTTAATTACCCATGGCAAATTGAAAGAAGGTGAATCCATATTGATCAATGGAGCCTCGGGAGGCGTAGGTCATTTTGCGGTTCAGATAGCGAAAACCTACGGGGCAAAAGTAACGGCTGTGTGTTCTAATCGAAACCTTGACTTTGTCAAAAGTCTTGGCGCAGATGAGGTCATCGCTTATGACAAAGAAAATATCCATACTCACCAAGAGCATTACGATCTAGTTTTAGATACCCACGGAAACCTGTCTCATGATGATTTTCGGCGGATGGGTAATAGAGCTGTTACCATTGGTTTTACCACCATGGGGCACATGATGAAGCTCATGCTCAAAGCGAGTTTTAGCAAATTTCCTTTGACCCAGTTCACAGCCAAAGCCAACACCAAAGATCTTGAGACTTTGGCGGCTTTGATGAGCGAACAAAAAGTAAAGGTTCACATCGAGAAGGAGTATCCCTACGAACAAATCCCGGATGCCATTGCCTATATCGAAGCCATGCGTACCAGAGGCAAGGTCGCTATGCTGTGGGAGACCGCTGTTGATGCCTAGCTGTATCTTTTTGTCTTGCTGCTGCGCAGAACGCTTATCTCTCAAGATCCCTGCTCGATGAATTCGCTGTGCGCTCATTCATTCGGCTGGGATGACATAGGGTAGATTGTTATTGTTAGTAGTAGGAGTTAAAGCTATCCGTCATGCCGGAATGTGAGGCACGAGCATATCCGGTATCTTTTAATCATGCTGCTTCGCAGAACGCTTACTTTCTAGGGCGAGGCGTATGTTTGATTGACAAAGTTCCCTCGGCGGGGCTCGGGATGACACGTCTCTCCTATTGTCATCTTGAGCGGAGTCGAAAGGCCTTTGTCATGGGTTACTGCTGCGCAGAACGCTTATCCCTATAAGAATTTAGCCGTAAGACTTTGCTCGAGATAAGCGTTCCGCGCAGCGGTGCTCCCAAACAAAATCCTACGGCTAAACCAAGGCTTGAAATATCTTTTACAACTTCTGAATCTTTTCCGACCAAATCCCTGATTCGGTGCTGAGTTCTAATAGATAAATACCACTGGCAAGGTGGTGGATCGGAATTATTTTTTCCTGTCTCAAAGCGGCTTCAAGATTTTCTTCCCACATCAGCTGACCCTGCAAATTGTATAGTCTTAAGCGGGCCGGTTGAACAGCTTGCCATTCGATCTGCAATTTTATTTCCTCCATTGCTGGATTGGGGTAAACGCTAAACTGTTGTAATCCCAGCGGAGGCTCTATCGCGATAGAGGTCTGCAGCATGACCGTAACACTGTCGCTTAAGATACAGCCGTTGGCATCGGTGATGGTGATATCATAATCTCCAGCTGCAAGCCCGCTAAGGCTACTATCAGTGGCAGCGTTTGACCAAGCATAGCTGTAAGGGGGAGTTCCCCCCGATACACTTAAACTAATGGTACCGCTGCTTCCCGTACTATCAGGAGTGCTACTGAGATTGGTAATCAATAAAGCAGTCGGTTCATTTATTGCGAGGCTATCTTCAAATACACAGCCTAAATTATCAGTGAGTGTCAAGCCATAGATTCCAGCAGGAACAGCATTAAGATCTGCAGTGGTATCACCCGTACTCCAAGAGTAGGTGAAGGGAGCGACGCCCCCGCTAAGACTCAAGCTTAGGGCACCATTGCTGTCTCCTGCGCATAAAACATCTTGACCACTTAGGCTGAAACTTGGCGCGGGTGGCTCACTAACGGCAATACTGTCGGTACGACTACAGGCATTAGAGTCAGTCAAGACGAAGGTGTAAAGACCTGCTCCGAGCCCTGTCAAATCTTGAGTCAGATCTCCATTTGACCAAGTATATTGGTAAGGAGGGGTTCCTCCTACGACCGTCAAGTCGATGCTGCCATCATTAATATTGGCGCAACTCGCATCGATATTACTTAAACCAATTCCAATCGGAGGGGCATTGTTGACCGTATCGACCGCTTGGATAGGGCAATTATTCGCATCGGTTACTACCACCGCATAAACCCCGGCCAGTAGGTTCGTTACATTTTGAGTCGTATCTCCATTTGACCACGCAAAGCGGTAACCCGGATTGCCCCCGCTCACGTTTAAGTTGATGCTGCCGCTAGCCTCCCCAAAGCATAGAGTCGCACTCGGTGATAAATTGACCAATATGGCACTTGGCTCAGTTAAGGTCTGACTAAGCGATGTATTACAATTGTTGGCATCAAAGACCGTGACGCTATAATTTCCGATTGGGACATTGAGAAGATCTTGGGTGGTATCGCCATTGGACCAACTGTAAGTGTAGCCTGGCGTGCCCCCGGAGATAGTTAGGTCAACTACTCCACTATTCCCTCCATTGCAAATTACATCAGTGCCTTGAATGCTTGCACTCAAAACTGGAGGCTCCGAAATGGTGACGGATTGTTGACGGACGCAGCCATTTTGATCACTGATGGTGACACTATAGGTACCCGCAGCAAGATTGTTAAGGTCCTGAGTGGTGGCGCCATTGGACCAGCTATAGGTATAGCCAGGGGTACCCCCGATCACGGTGAGATCAATCATTCCGTTTTGATTACCAAAACAGTCAATATCAGTGCTGTTTGCGCCACTGGCAAAACCTTGACATAAGAGCGTAATGTTGATCGAATCTCTTTCAACGCAGCTACCATTGCTGACCTCTACCCAATAGAGACCACTCATATTGACGTTGATTTGAGCATTGGTAGAGCCATTGCTCCATAAGTAGGTCGAGCCGCTCGGCTGGTTGCCACCAGAAAGGGTTACGGTTAGATTGGCTGTGGTGATATCTGGCCCTAGATCGACGAAGGGTACAGTAATAAAACTGCTACTGTCTGCCTTGCTTAGGGCTGCGGTACCCGTCACGGAAGTCTCATTGCTGATATAAACAGTACTTTCATCGATAAACTTGATGCCTTCGTACTGTCCAAGTGAACTTAAGCTTAGCTGCTGGACATCTCCATTAAAGAAGTCGCTACCATTGTAGCAGGAGAAGAGCCATAGCTTGTCATAGGAGAGTAGGATTAGCTGTTTGCCTGAAGGGCTGATATCTGCTCCCGTAATCCAAAAAATCTCTTTGGGTCCTGGACCTGTGTAAAAGCTATCGACTGGACTGACAGAGTAAGTGCCCGCATTGTCTGGAAACTTGTAAAGCCGAGTATAGCCATCGAAGGGGCTAGTACGATTTTTAGAAAAGAGGTACAAACTGTCCTGATACCAGATCATCCCTTCCATATCATAATGTCTCCGATTGTTGGGAGGGGGGAAAGCAGTTTGATCCGCATAGGATAGGTTGATTACTTGAGCGAAGACACTATCCGTAGAGATAGAGTCTGGATTGGGAATGATGTAGATCTTTTGATTGTTGCGAGCGTTGCCATTATTGCCAAAGTCGCCAATATAAAAATTGCCCTGATCGTCCTGGGCCATCTCCTCCCAGTCCACTAAAGTAGCGTTGAGGATAGTCAAGGTACGGGTGATATTACCCATAGTGTCTATCTCATAAAGCTTGTTTTGTCCGCCGGAATCGTTGTGAGTCCAGACTTTATTGCTACCGTTTGCGGCAAGACCAGAGGTCTCATTGATGGTGTTGGGAAGGGTTGAAAATTGCGTAAGGTTAATTTGCGCGTAAAGAGGAAAAGCACTCAAGCCAAAGAGCAAGAGAAATGTTAAGCTGCCGTATTTCAAGCTACATTGATTAGGGGTGAGAACGAAGGTGCTTCGGGTTAAATTGAAGGCTTGTTCAAAATATATACCAAAATATTGAAATAAGTATCACGAAATATCGCAACATCTTACAGTGGGGAAAAAGCCTATATCTCGCAACCATTTCCGAGCTTATCATCGTATATTGAAAAAGAACACAATCAGGTGGCGGACTTTTTTCCAAGCTAAACACGCAAATCCACATAATGAATTTTCGAAATGGGCTGTTGTTATTCAGCAGCATATGGGCTAATCTTCTCTGGGGCCAACAGCAAAATGGTTGGGATCAGTTGCGAGATAATGACTTTTTAGGCGCTCGCGAAAGCTTTTCTCAAGCCTTGGCTAATGATAGCAGTGATCAACAGAGTATGTTGGGTTTGCTTTATTTGGCGGACATTTTCCGCGACTCCAAATTGCAAAACCAGCTCACCGAAAAACTGCTCTTGGAATCAGGAGAAGATATTTACTTCAGCGCCTTCCCCTCTTTAGATTTGAGTAAATCGCAAATCGAAGATTTGGTACTGGATGATCGTTTGAGTGCGAATGCCCGCTTGCCCTACCAAACAAAACTGGCTTTCTTAAAGCGTCTGGATAGTTATGAAGCTCTTTGTGAAGAGATGAAACCTCACTTCCTCTCACCTGACTGGTACTTTATTGGTCCTTTTCGAAACATAGGAGGCAGTGGTTTCAGTAAAGCCTATGGTCCGGAAGAGTCCCTTACGCAAATTACGAATCAAGCTTATGATAATGGGGTCGGAAGGCCCTTGAAATGGATTCAACCGCAAAAACAAGATCCTGATGGCATTCTCAATCCAGCGGATTCATATCTCCCTTCCAATCGTATCGGGGACCTGTATTATTTGCACAAACGCTTTGCACTAGCGGAGGAACAAACGCTTTTTCTTGAACTGGGACGAAGCTTGCCTGCCAAGGTCTGGGTCGATGGCAAGTTAATCTTAAGCGCCCCTGATGGCAGAGGATTGGAGTATGATGGCGAGCGTTTTCGCATTTTGCTGAGCGAAGGAATTCATGATTTGCGAATAAAACTAAGTCCGTATAATCCAAATATTAGACAATATGAAGAATTTTCTTTCTTCGACACTGCCGAAAGATATGGTCGTCAGACCAATAGTGAAGGGGTCGTAGTCCGCCTCCTAGATGCTGCTGGTAACATAGCCGAATTGAATGAAGCAGAATCATCTCAGATCAACGGTGAATTGAAGGAGTGTGAGCA
>CAZHOC010000043.1:6625-13930 GCA_964534295.1 uncultured Bacteroidia bacterium
GAAGATCGCTATTTGGTTTACTTAAAAAGTAAGATCAATTCAGAAGATTTTCAGTGGAGTGATTACTATCTCCTGGCCCGATTATTATTAAAGAAAGAGCTTTATCGGGAGGGTATTTCTTTTTTCACACCTGCGGTGGAACGCTTCCCCGAGTCAGTTTACCTTCGAAGCTTCTTAGCGATGTTTCACGGTAAGGTGGGTAATTTTGTGCAAGCATCTCGTAGCCTAGAACGGATTGATCTCAAAGAGACGCCTTTTTACCCGCTTGTCAATCGAGAGATGACTCGTCTCAATGCCGAGATGCAGAGTGATCTATATTACAATTGGCTGAGCTTATTGCAGAAGGTTGCGAGTTCTAATCGAGTGACCGTGAGGAAGTCCATTGATTTTTATCGGCTCAAAAATTGGAGCGATACCTTGGACGTTTATAAGGAGGACATCGTCGAACGCTATCCCGACTATGAAAATATGTTTAGGGAGTCCTACACTTCCAAAGGAAAAGGCGAGAAGGAAAAATTCTCTCTTAAGCGTTGGCGCAAGGCCCAAAAGCTTAAAAGAGAACGCAAGAAGCGTAAAGAAAATCCTTTGAAAGGGCATGAAGAGACCTTGGCTAGGTTTCCATTCTATGTGAGTTCCTTCACGGGTAAAGCTAATTATCATAGAGCGGAGGAAGAACAAGTAGAGGCCTTAGCCACTATCGAGGAAGGATTGCTTTGTCATCCCAATTCGAGTGCTCTTTTTGAGTTGAAGGGAGAGGTCTATCAAGATATGGGGCAATTGGATAGTGCGCTTCACTATTATGAATTGGCCAGTGCTTATAAAAAAACAGTTTCCTATTATCGAGATGAGCTAAGTGCTAAGATCAAGTCCCTGCGTTCGCCGATGGAGGCGCGTAACGCTTTTGATGAAGTCAGCTTTGAAGATATACTCACCCAAGAAGCGGAATGGCAAGAGCGTTACAGTAAAGAAAATGTCGTCATCCCTTTACGGACGATGCAGTTTCTAGTCGACACCTCTGGTAATGTTGAGAGCACCCAAAAGATGTTGGTGCAAATCAATACGGTCAATGGGGTGAGGGCTTGGACCCAATCTAACTTCTCTTATCTCGGGGATAATGTATCGATCAAGGTAGTGCGCCCAGATGGCACAGAGTTTAGACCTGAGCAAAACGGCAATTTCGCGGTTTTTAAAGACCTGCGACCAGGAGATCGGATTTATGCAGAAGGTACTGCTACCGATCGCTTTAGCTGGCAGGAGTTTCCTTTTGGAGATCATTGGATGCTTTGGCAGCCCTTTATGCTCTCCTATCCGATTCACTTTACCTATTTAGAGATAGGCGTTCCCCAAGGGGATGAACTACCTTATGTCCCCTATCGAATAGAGCAAGAACCTACAAAACGTACAGAAGCCGGTTATGATTTTTATCGTTGGGAGCTAAAGGACGTACCGAAACTAAAAGAGGAGGAGGCCGGTTTTGCAGATTGGTACTCATCCCCTTCACTTTGGTTTTCCAATGAGACGGATTGGAGCAAATATGTGGAGTGGTATGATGAGCTTACTTACCGCAAGATGGACCCGAATCCTTATTTGGAGAAACTCTATGACGAGTTAGTAGAGCCGGGTATGACTGATGAGGAAAAGGTAATTGCTTTTTATACTCATATCACTAAAGAGATTAATTACTCCTCAGTTTCTTTTTTGCAATCTAACTTCGAGCCGCAGGCACCTGAACTCACCTGTACTTCTGGGATAGGGGATTGCAAAGACGTAGCGACGCTCATGATTGCCTTGCTCAGAATGGCTGATATTGAGTCCTATTATGCGCTGACTTTGGCGGGGCAATATATTCCCTTTGAATGCTTACCTCAATTGATTTTCAATCATGTGGTCGTGGCCTATGTGATCGATGGAAAGATGGAGTATGTAGACCTGACCACTGATCGCTTTCCTTATCGTGCTTTACCTGAGATGGATGCAGATGCTTGGGCATTGCTGATCAAAGAAGGAGAAGATCGTATTTTCCGTTTGCCAGATACTCGGATTGATCCAGAGCGAACCAAAATTACGTATCACTTAGGAGCGGATCTAAAAGAAGATGGCAGCATTGAATTAGATATCAACGGAAGCTTTACTGGAGTAGAAGGCGCACGTTTTCGCGAAATATTGACGGATGCGGACCAACAGGAGCGTAATGAATTATTTAGGCGAGAGCTAAATATTCCTGCCATTTCGCGACAGAAATACGCTGAGTTTGAACTAGAAAATCTAGAGAAAATCCATGACCCGCTTTATTTGCAGACGAGCCTTAGTGCTCCTGAATTTGCAGAGGAACTCTATGATTTGACGATCTTGACCATACCGCTAATTGTGGAAGGCAGCTTGCCCAATGCCTTATTGCAGGAAGAGCGATTAGGGATGCTAGACATAGCACAAATCACTACTTTGGCCCCTATCGAACAAAGCTTATTGATCAGAATTCCGGAAGGGATGAAGCTTTATCAAATTCCTGAAAATGTGCAACTGAAGTCTATTTTCGGCGAATATAGCCTAGAATATAGCCTAGAAGAAGAGGGACTTGCTGTAAAAAGAACTCATCATTTTACGGAGTCTATTGTGAATCCAGAAGATTATCAAGCCTTTAGGGATTATTATTTTCAGCGCTACAAGCACGATAGGACGAAGTTGGTCTTGGTAAGAGAATAAATACCACTTTTCTGGTATTTATATGATACTCTGGAGTATGAAATTGCTCCAGAGTATTTGGTATATAGAGTATCCCTAATTATATTCAATAAAGGAGATTTTCTATTATCACTGATTTTTCGAAAATCGTGTCTTCTCGAATACTCAAATAGTTGAGTAGCTAGTATAGTTGCGTTTAATGCGATCGTTATGGCAAAAGGATATTCATTGCATGTGGGGTTGAATTATGTAGATCCAGAGTATTATAAGGGCTGCGAGTGGTCACTTAATGTTGCTGTAAATGATATGATCTCGATGTGCAATCTAGCAGCTAAAAAAGGCTATCAAACTAACTGCCTTAAGAATGAGCAAGCTACAATTAGTGCATTTAAAAATGGTATTAGAGAGGTCCGTGATAAGGTAGAGGAAGGAGATATCTTTTTGTTGACTTACTCCGGACACGGATATCAGACTGAAGATCGCGATGATGAGGATGAGGAAAAGGATGGTATGGATGAGAACTTCTGTTTGTTCAATGGACTGTTTGTAGACGATAAGTTGAATAGGCTGTTTTGTGAATTTCCAGAGGGAGTAAGAATTTTGATGGTGGTTGATTGTTGTCATGGTGGATCTATCAATAAATTCGGCACGGAGATTTTGGTGGCTCCACCTCCGAAGAAAAAGCAGGTAGAACCCGAAGCAAATGTGATTCTTTTATCTTCTACCACAGATAAACAAGAGGCTTATGAAGGGGATGAGAATGGACGCTTTACAGAATGCTTATTGGAGGTGTGGAAGGATGGAAATTTCTCAGGAAAATATTTGACCTTTCGTAGAGCTATTGCACGCAGATTATTAAGAAAATATGGTGCTCAACAATCAGTCATGTTGAGTTATTCCGGTCCCCGGAACGCCGAGTTTGAAAATCAGCAACCCTTTACCATATAATCATACTACCCTATAATTATGGAGATCGTCGATCAATTTTGTACCTACGCGCAAATCCTAGAAGATTCAACTGGTGATCTAGTTGGTTATACTCTTCACATCATCACCGAAGTTTCTGACTGTGGCTATATCGCGACAGGATCGGAAGTTCATACTACTCAGAATACCAGGGGTGCCTACGAAATAGATATCCATATTATCAAAGATCACAGCATCTTACACTTCCCTTATACTACTCCTTTGGTACATATTGTCAATTTGGAAAGTCTCGACTTACATGGAGATCCAGAAAAACCAATGGAAGTAATTGTTGTGGTTGACGGAGAGAAAAAAGATCCCAAACCTCTTGACCAACCCTCTCCTAATGTGATCCGCCGTCCAATCAAAATGTGAAAGCCATAGTAATTTATGACTGCTGGTAAACTGAAAATTCAGCTTACAGGGATTATTATGTCCCTACTCTTAACATCGTTTGCACTTAAAGCTAAGCCTGAAAGTATAGCTCAGGAGCTTTGGGCAGTAAATGATGATGCCTTTGAGTTGATCAAGACCGGTAGGGACTATTCCGCAGCCCTCAAACTGCTTGACTCAACTTTACACCTCGCCCTAATACATAATTTAACCCATCTCGCTTCAGACTGCTATAGTCAGAAAAGCACCATCGCCCAACGTCAAGATGAACTTTCAGAAGCTATGGATCTTGCCCATAAAGCCCTAAGCCTCCGAAGAAAACTTGGCTTAACTATGAATATAGGAGATAGCCATAACAACATAGGGCTGATTCATATAAAATTAGGAGATTTGGACTCCGCAGTGTTTCATATCCAGAAAGGGCTAGAGATTTGGCAGGAAATTGGAAACGATACTGTAATAGCCTCCCTGCAAACTAATTTGTCGGATGCCTTATTTAAAAAAGGAGAGCTAGACAAGGCTTTAGAGGTTGCTACGAATAGCTTGGATATCATGACTGAGTTTGGAGAACAAGCAGCTGTAGCCTACAACCGTCTTTGCCTTGGGAATATATATTTGGAATTAGGGGCTTATGATTCTGCAGAGTCGCAATATCGAATGGTGGAGACATATGCAAGAGAAGTAAAAGATATCCCTCTACTAATAAAGGCTAAAGTAGCTTTGGTGGGACTTTTAGGAGAAAGGGATAGGAAAGATGAGGCATTAAAACTAGGCGAGGAAGCATTTAAGGAATTCAATGAGAACATTGACCAATATCAAATTGAATACGCAGACTTTACCAAGTTAATGAACCAGCTTGGTACCATCTTTCAAGAGCAAAAGAGGTATGAAAAAGCTAAGCAATACTATAAACAGGCGGTAGCATTATCAGCAGATAGAAATTCAAGGAGTGCTGTATTGGCCTATATAAACTTAGGTGAACTCTATTTGGAAACTAGACAACTAAAACTAGCGGACCTTTCATTAAAAGAAGGATTACAAAAAGTTACTAACACTAGACAAAACGATCTTCATCGCCGATTGCTGGATGAGCTAGCCTATGTCAATGCTCAACTAAAAAACTATGATCTTGCTTATGAATATAGTCAAGCTGAAGACAGCCTTGTAGATATTCTTGATGGGAGTTTAAGACAAGCAGAGGCTTCACATTTTGATACGAGTCTCAAGCAATATGAGCAAGCTGCCGCCGCGGATAGAGGTATCCTTATCCGCAATTTCTTGTTAGCGATTGCTCTAATTACTTTAATCGTAGGAGTAATCTTTTACCGACAAAAAGTAAAAGAGACAACCCAAAAAGCAGAAGCAGAGAAGCAAAAAGCCGAAGTCCAGACTCAAAAGCTCCAAATTGAAAATCTAATCGAATCTAATAAAACAGATTCTATCCTTTCCATGCTCAAAGGTCAGGAGGAAGAACGTGGCCGTATTTATGTTGAACTACACAATCAAGTAGGAGCCCTCTTTACTCTGGCTAAACATCCATTTGAACTGGGATTTGAAGCCTTAAACAAAGAAATATGGGATAAGTTGGAGCAGGATATTGCCCAAATTCAGGAAAAGGTTAGGGCGATCTCCCACAAAAATGGTCAAACCCTATTAGCGCAAAGATATTTTGCGGACGCTGTCCAAGAATTAGGGGAAAAGACTTCGGCTAACAGCAATTTAGAAGTTGAAACGGCTTTTGACTTTGAGGAAGAAAAACTAAGCCTTGATGTGCGCGCAAAATTGTATTCGGTCATTACGGAGCTGCTCAATAATGCGGTCAAACACTCAGGGGCAAAGAGTATAGAAATAAATCTGACAGAGGTTGAGGGTCTCCTTAATGTTATGGTGATAGATGACGGCAGAGGTTTCGACCAAACCGACAAAGACTTTGAAGGGCAAGGGGTGAAAATCATCCATGCAATTATCAGCAACCTATCAGGCACTTGTAATTATGACTCTCAATTAGGTAGAGGGACCACCGTCAACATTGAAATACCGATTGATAATGGGAATAGTTAACATAATTCTAGCGGAAGATATGCAACTGATTAGAGAAGGAATATCCTCTCTTCTCAAGCATGAAGATGGCGTAAATGTAATTGCTCATGCTAAAGATGGAGAAGATGTACTTCAGCTTGTGGAGAAACATAAGCATGAAGTTGATGTCGTGGTGATGGACTTGGAAATGCCTCACAAAACAGGACTAGAAGCCAGCGCAGAGATAATGGCTAAATATACCACTAGAAAAATAGGTATTGTGATCCTCACTACTCATAAGGAAAAAGTATATCTAAGGCAGGCGCTGAAGCTAGGCATACCAGGGTACATTCTAAAAGATGATGCTTATGATGAGTTACTGCATGCCATTAGGGAGGTGGCCTCTGGAGAAGAATACTATGGTAAGGAGCTCCTGAAGATCCAGCGAGAGATCATTCGTGAAGGAGAGCAACCTAAACCAAAGGTTTCAAAGCGTGAGATTGAAATAATAAAAGCCTTGGCAAAAGGCCTAACTAATGAAGAGATTGGTGAGGAGCTACATATTGCCTCTAACACTGTGCATACCCATTTAAGAAATATTCGCAAAAAGTTAGACGCCAGAAATGGCAGAGAATTATTGATGAAGGCCGTTCAAGTGGGTTTGATTGATCCCAATATTTCTCTTGGCGGAGATTAAGTTGGGGTACTTAACGGCCTACTGCTTGTGGCATTTCACAACGACTATATTTGTTTCTCACGCTTCGCGGAACGCTTATCTCTCTGTTCCATTGAAGGTATAAGCGTTCTGCGAAGCAGTAAGCTAGAATAAGATAATCTAATAAAGAACTACCACTTTACTGGTATTGAAAAGTTTATCCGCCTGAACTATTTAGCTATTGAAACCAAGCACACAATCAAGAATTAAGTTTCATTTTTACTCTCTCTCGATCGGGACGCAGCTTCGACTGCGTCCCTCTTATCGGAGAACGTATCATTAAACGATCCGAGAATTTATGACAAACCAACTCAAAACCGAGTTTGGGCAAACGGTAAATTTGCAAAGCAAATTCGCCCACCTACTCCAATTATGGCGCGAAACCTGCCTGCCAGAGCCATTTATTGCGCTGAGAGAATATATTTCAAATGCCTTTGACGCTTATCAAAACGAGCATTATGGGGCCATAGAGATAGATATTGAGGATGGGGCTATCATTATTTCTGATCAAGGAAGGGGGATGAGCGAAG
>CAZHOC010000044.1:0-2253 GCA_964534295.1 uncultured Bacteroidia bacterium
GGCTTAGCTTCTTCTGCCGGAATCTTGTGGTCATAAGCGACCGTAACGATAAAACCGTGCGCAATCACCCACCAGTTAAAAAAGAGGGTACGATCAACTTTGCCACAAAGCTCAAAAATAGCGTCCCGAATCGGTTGACTACTTTTAAATTGTTGCCCTTCTTCTTCTACATCGCAATTGGTGCCCGCCATCTGAAACATCAATTGATAAACCGGCTTATGCTCCATCGCAAACTCATAATGAGCCAGGCTCAAGGCAATGAGACGATCTGCAGGCTTTTGCACTGCTTCCTCACTGGCGTCATAAGCCTGGCGCAGAGCCAGGAATCCTTCCTTCTGGATCGCTTTGAAGAGACCATCTTTATTGCCAAAATCAGAATAGATTTTGATGGTAGAATAGCCAATCTCCTTCGCAATGGCTCTAACCGTGGTCTTAGGCCAACCCTGTTTACGCGCCAAATCTACCGCCGCCATGATAATTTCACATCGTTCCACAGCCAAATCTACGAAAGATTTATAACATTGTTATAGACGGGTTCAAATTTCAGTATTACCCCAATCTTGGGATAAGCGTTCCGCGCAGCGGTAAAAACAAAATGGCTAGGCTAAACTTGGGGTTGGGGCTCAGCAAAAATGAGGATCAATACAGTAAAGAGAAGCAAAAAGAAGATCAAGCCCACGACACCATTGTAGTTTTTTGGGTTGTCAAAAATTTCTTTCCAGCTTTTTTTGCCCATGAAAAAGGCCCAACGGATGCCAGCCCCGATGGTATGAAAAATGACCCCAAAAATCAATTCAGCAAAAAGTGTCGCGATAAACTCCATGTTTCAATTAATGCTTGGCCTGCAAATAAAAGAGCAGTGAAGGAGAAGGGTGTTGGAATTACTCTCATATATAATCAATCAAAGCTTTTGCAACAAGAAATATCCTCTTCGACTCGGATACTCAACTCCTTCATAAGGATGCCTTTCTATTAGCTCTTTGATCTCCCAGCCAGCTGCTAAAGCAATCTCTTTGACGCGCGCTACCGCAAAATATTGGAAATCAATCTCCACTTCCTGCCCGAGAAATTCGGACACATGCTCTTGCCCATCGCCGATATGAAAACTAAATAAAAATTGCCCGCCTGTCTGCAAAACTCGCCTGATCTCCTTTAGTGCTCGGCTAAGCTCCTCATAGGTGAAATGCACAATCCCGTAAAAACAGATTGCACTAGCCGCATGATCGTTCCCGAAGGGAAGCGCCAACATATCGGCCTCCGCAAAATCAATCTTCCCTTTGTGCCATTCCTGCGCTACTTCAACCATTTGTGACGAAATATCAAGGCCCAGCAAGTTTTCGACCCCTTGCTTGCGCAAAAAGAGCGTCGTCTGCCCTGGCCCACAAGCCAAATCTAGCATCAAGCCTTTATGGCCATTTTCTTCCGCAAAACGTCTCAATAGGAGCCTGTCCAATGATTTGCCCTCCAATTCTTGCATGAATTGCTCGGCATAAGCAGTGGCGCTTTTGTCATAGCAGTCGATGACGGATGCTTTTTGTTTCATCTTTTTGTGTTTGCTGCGCAGAACGTTAATCTTTTGCCCTTTTTCGCAAAAAGGGCAGCAATCCCGATAGCTATCGGGACGGCCCGTGCAAAGCCTTCGCACAAAGCCAGCCCCCAGGTGCACGACCCAAGCCAACGCGCATTATTTGGTGGCATCAAGAGGCGATGGCCTTGTTCCCGATCCTGAAAATCGGGACTCGGGAAATGGGGCGGCTGAGTCCCGAAAGCTTTCGGGAGGTTCGCGGCTGACTAGATTTTTTGGTCCTTTTGTAGCAATGACAAAAGGACATAAAAACATCACAATAACTCCCTCACGATAGCTGCCGCTCTTTCCGAAGCGCCGCCATCGCCTAGCTTTTCGCGTAATTCTTGGTAGCCCGCCTTGATTTGTTGATTGCGTTGCTCGCCGATAATGGCCTGCAGTTCAGTGGCAAGGCGTTCGGTATTGAAATCATATTGAATGAGCTCCGTTACGAGTTCACGATCCAAAATCAAATTGACCAGGCTGATAAAACGAATCTTAACCAAGCGTTTGCCGATGGCATAAGAAATGGCACTACCTTTATAACACACCACCTGCGGTACCCCAAAAAGCGCCGTCTCCAAAGTAGCCGTGCCAGAGGTAACTAATGCCAAGTCCGCCTCTTGCAGGATGTCATAGGTCTCATTCATCCGCAATGCGACTGAGCGTTCGCCGATGAGGCGCTGATA
>CAZHOC010000044.1:2263-13810 GCA_964534295.1 uncultured Bacteroidia bacterium
CACGCGGGCCTAATGAAAATCTGCCGTCTGACTAGGAGCTCCCGACACCACAAAATGATAATCTGGATGGCGATCAATCATCTCCAGCATCACCGGCAGCATACGAGAGATCTCTTGTTTGCGGCTACCGGGCAGGAGTGCGATGGTTTTTTTACCGCTTTGCGGAACGCTCATCTCTGGCATGGCGTCGAGCAAAGGGTGCCCGACAAAATCCACTTCCATGCCTTCCTGGCGATAAAAGTCCTTTTCAAAAGGCAAGATCACCATCATCCGATCGACAAATTTGCGCAAGGTCTTGACGCGACCTTTTTTCCAGGCCCACACCTGCGGCGAAATATACCAGATGATTTTGATGCCACGCTCCTTGAGGAAGGGCAATAAACGGATGTTGAAACCCGGATAATCAACCAAGACGATTGCCTCCGGTTGAAAAGCTTCAATGTCCTCCTTTACTTTTTTGAATAGGCCTCGAATGGTCTTAAGATTTCGCACCACCTCAATAAAACCCATGAAGTTTATATCCCGGACGTGGGCGATCAAGTCTACCTCTTGATTTTGAAGCTGGTCCCCTCCTACTCCGCGTACCTTTAGGTCGGGAGTTTGCTTTCGCAATGCTTTGACCAAGTTGGCCGCATGCAAATCGCCGGAGTCTTCCCCCGCGATGATATAGAGCTTAGGATTAGGCAAAGGGTTAATCTATTGCTTTTGAGGCATGACAAAATTCCATTCCTGCAGGCCCTTTAGTTGGGCGTAGGCGGTCAGGTCGCTCATCATGGGCGTAACCGAGACGTAGCCATTGCGCAGCGCATACTCGTCGGTATCTTCTCCACTATCATCCAAACGGAAGGAACCGGCAAGCCAATAATACTTACGACCATAGGGGTCGCGACGTTCGTCAAATTCTTCGACCCAGCGGCCCTTGGCCTGACGCGTGATTTTGATGCCTTTGATTTGCTCTAGCGGGAGATCGGGAATATTGACATTGAGGAGCTGGCCCGGCTGTAGCCCTTGATCCAAGGCCTGAGCGATAATCGCTTGCGAAATAATCTTGGCCGTGCTCATGTCTGCCTCATGCTGATAATTACAAAGCGAAAAGCCGATGGCCGGAATATTTTGCATGGCGCCTTCACGCGCCGCAGAAAGTGTACCCGAATATATACTACTCACTGAGCTATTGGCCCCATGATTGATACCTGAAACGATCAAATCAGGCGCTTTGTCGAGTAAGACACCCGTGGCAATTTTGACGCAATCGGCTGGGGTACCTGTACATGCATAGCCAGTTTGCCCCTCGCCTAAGTCTTCTTGCATCAGGCGCAGCGGTTTGCCGATACTGATCGCATGGCCCATGCCACTTTGCGGTCCAGAAGGCGCCACTACAGTAACTTCAGCGAAGGCTTTTGCCGCTTCAATCAGGTTGTGGATCCCCGGTGCGTGGATGCCGTCGTCATTAGAAATCAGGATGTGCTTCTTTGCTGCCATAGAGAGTAGATAATTAGGCGTTGATTAGGGCGGCAAATTACACAAAAAACCGATCCACCTGAGGGCAGACCGGTTATTGACACACTACTACTGAAAACGTACTACTATTACTTATTTTTTAAGGGGAGAAGTGCTGATTTGTCGAATGCTAAACTCAATCCTTCAACAATTCAACAATTCATCAACTCCCCCAATCCCACTATTTAGTTGTGGTAGTGGTTTTTTTAGCTCTGGTCGTAGTCTTTTTTACCACAGCTTTTACGTCAGACTCTGTACCAGCGTCGATTTTCTTTTCGATGGCTTCGATACGGCTAACAATAGTTTCGAAATCTTCTTTGGTCATGAACTGAGGAAAGATGGTACCTTTCTTCACGTTTTCAACCATTTCTTTGAGCTCACGCTCGAACTTCTCACGACGAGTTTCTGCTTTGTCAGCAAATTCGTCAACGATTTTTTTGCCTTCTTCTTCGCTTACTTTGCCTTTGCCAACGAGTTCGTCAACAGCTTCTTGCATTTTTTCAGCAGTAAGAGCAGCGATACCTACACCTGTGTAGAGAAATTTTTTGATCAATTCTTCCATGATATATTTTTTTTAAGTTTTTGAATTCGTGTTTGTCGATCGAATGATTTGTTCTTTTCAATCAAACTTACACTACACACTATGCACAGCTTGTGCCAATAGGCCAAAACGGGCCAAAAACCCCTATTTGCTGCTAAAATTTCCGAAAAAAATTGATTTTGTCGGGTGAATATATTTGACTTGCTGTAAAAATTTCTGTTTAGCTATTTGGGCTCTGCCACTTGAGATGATTCCAGTGATTTTGACTGCCAAGAGACCTGACATTTTGGGTGATGTCATGCTGCTTGCTGCTAAAACTTCTGTTGTGCTTCTCGGTGTGCAATTTTGTCAGGCTCATTTGCTATAAAAATTTCCGATGTTGATTTTATCTTGATGTGTTTTTGGAGTGCCGCTTCGCGGAACGATAATCTCTAGCACGCGGTATGTGGGGTGCGCGCATGCATGCCGCAGCAATCAAGACAAGCGTTCTGCGAAGCAGTAAGACTGACATAGATGCTTAGACTGCACTCAGCAAGACAATTTGATCATGGATTGGTATATCGCCGTTGCGACACAATCCCGAAAGCTTTTGCGGATGCGTCGCAACATATAACAAATCATGGATTCATATTTACTCCAGCCCTTCGGCCTGCATCCTTTGCTCCAAGAGCGCATAATAATCCGTCTGCATGCGCACGATGGGATCTCCTTCTTGCCGAGGCACTCTGATATTTTGGTTTTCGCTGGAGATATGCACTGCTTTGCTATTATCCGCAAGCTGCATAGCTAGGATCTCCGCGATCTCATTACGCAGGGACGGGTCTTCTAATGGGAAAATTACTTCGACTCTACGGCTAAGGTTTCGGGTCATCCAGTCGGCTGAACCAAGATACATCTCGCTATCGCCTTTGTTGTAAAAAGTATAAACCCGAGCATGCTCCAAAAATTGATCTACCAGACGAGTAATCTTAATATTATCGCTCAAGCCAGGAACAGCAGGTCTGAGACGGCAAATGCCCCTGATGATCAAGTCGATTTGGACCCCTGCTTGACTAGCCTCATAAAGCAATTCCATCATGGCCTCGTCTTCAAGATTGTTCATCTTGAGGAGCATATAACCTCTATGTCCGGCCTTAGCGTTTTCAATTTCTCGGCGAATTAGGCTTTCAAAGCGCTCGCGCATATTGAACTGGGCCACTAAAAGCTTTTTGAAGGCAGGTGGTTGATACTCTTGATCGTTGAGGTAATGAAAAACTTCGATTAGTTCATTTGTAATCGTAGGGTCGGCTGTAAAATATCCATGATCGGCATAAATACGAGCCGTTTTCTCATTGAAGTTGCCGGTACTTAAGAAGGCATATCTTTTTTCTCCCTCATCTTCTTCCCTCGTAACCAATGCTACTTTGGCGTGTACCTTGAGGCCGGGGATACTGTAAGTGATTTTGACTCCCGCTTTTTCCATCTCCTTCGCAGAACGCAAGTTCGAGGCTTCGTCGAAGCGGGCTTTGAGTTCGACAAATACGGAAACGTCTTTACCGTTGAGCGCAGCTCGAATCAAAGCATTGACAATCGCACTATTGGAGGCGATACGGTATTGGGTAGTCTGGATGCGAGTTACTTTTGGGTCAACCGCTGCCTGGTTGAGAAAGCGAATGACATAATCATAGCTCTGATAAGGAAAATGCAGCATCCAGTTTTGCTGGCGCATAGCCGAGAAAAGAGAAGATCGCGCCTCTAATCCTGAATGGGGTAAAGGCGGAAAAGCCGCTCGGGCTAAGCGTTCCCCGAAGGGGTTTGGAAAACCAAAAAAGTCCTTGAAACTATGATAGCGCCCTCCAGCCAAAAGTTCCCGCTTGCGCAACTCAAAAGTCTCTTTGAGATATCGCAAAAGCTTTTCGGGCATCCTACTGTCATACAAAAAGCGCGAAGGAAAACCAGTATGTCGGCGCACCAAGCTCTTACGGATTTTATCGACTAAGTCGCCTTTAAATTCATCTTCAATCAGCAGATCTGCATTGCGGTTGAGTTTGATGCTATAGCTATTGACCACCATATAGCCCGGGAAGAGGTGAGGCAGATTATAGCGCACCACATCATCCAAAAACATGAAGTAATGCTTGTCCTCATGCATCGGAAGCTCCACAAAGCGAGGGAAATAGTGGGAAGGGATCTGCACCAAAGCATAGCGGGTTTTGCCCATAATGGTGGCTTCTCCGGTAGCGGCCTTGGCATCTTCTGGCTCAGTACGTTTACGTTTAAGTTGTACTGCTAGGTAGATCGCATCATCACGTAAAAAGTGCCGGACCTTGCCCTTGGCCAGGAGTTCTGGATGCAGCATGGGCATCACTTCCTGCTCAAAATAAGTCTTGACAAAGTCCTGCTGCTCCGGCGCCTGTGGCATCTCCCGTAATAGGTGAATCCCTTCTTGGGCGAGCTCTGGTAATATATGTTTAGAAAAAATCTCCCCAAACTCTTCCAGTTGCCGATTGACCTCCGTATTGATGTCTTGCAATAGAATGCTTGGCAGAGTGCCCAGCTTTTTGCGCTTCTTCTTTTTCATCAGTTGGAGACTCTGAATCGAAGCGACTCTAACTTTAAAAAATTCATCTAGGTTAGAGGCGTAGATAGCCAAAAACTTGATGCGCTCGTAGAGCGGCAAGGAAGGATCGCGGGCTTCCCAGAGCACACGATAGTTGAACGAGAGCCAACTGAGATCTCGGTTGAAGTAGCGGGACATAGGCGGAGCTTATTGCTCCGCAATGATACGAATCTCTCGGGCGAATTCCTGCGCAATTGCTGCTTTTCGTACAGGATTTTGACTTAACTCGATCGCTTTGACGGCCCCAAAACCTGCATCTTCCCAAAGACTGAAGTTGCGGGAGACGAGGGCGTAATAGTACCACATCTCTGCATTTTGGGTATTGAGCTCAAGGGAGCGTGTGATGACTGGATTGGCCGCCTCATAAGCGTTTTGCGAAGCAAAAACCTCACAGAGCTTTAAAACCGCAAACTGGTTGAGGGGATCGGCTTCGTTGAGTTGACTGAGTAGCTCTACGGCATTGGCAGTGTCTTGCTTAGCCAAAGAGATGAGGATTTGTACTTCTTTGGCTTGGGTGCTATTGTCATTAAGACTGTCAAAAAGCTTTTCGGCCTCCCCTACTCGATCGTGTAAAGCATATGCCTTGGCCAGCTCTAGTTTGAGATCAATATTTTCACTATCCGCTAGCTCGAGCCCATATTCTAGGTTTTCGATCGCAAAAGGATCTTGATGACGGTTGGCGATACGTCCCAATTCGAGATAGGGCGCGACGGTATTGGAGTCTAGATTTTGTACCATTCTAAAGGCCTCCAAAGCCTGCAAATAGCGACCGGAGCTATCGGCATAAATCCCTACGCGAGTCCATTCATCTTGTTGAAGATCTGCGCTCGGCCATTCGGTTTCGGCCAATAGTGGCTGGCCAATGGCGAGATAGAGCATAGACAACTCCCGGGAACTTGCTTCCCAAAGATCAAGGTCCTCAACTCGGACACTGCTTAAATGAGTAAAAGCCGAATCTCGCATCCCAAGATCAAGTTCCATTTTGGCAGCGAAGAGCTTGCCTTTGGGAATCCCCAAATCGCTCGCTCTTTGAAAATATTCACGCGCCATTTCGGGTACATCTTGTTGGAAAAAGCCGCAACCTAAAAGCATATAGCCTCTGGCGGCATAGGCTGGATAGACATTGGCGAGCCCTTCCATGCGACTGACCGCATATTCGACCGAATCATCCTGAAACATACGCCAAGCATCTAAAACCGCGGCGTCTGGCGAGCCATTTTTACGGCTCATGTCTTTGATGAGCATGGGATCGATAAGTTCCCCACTATCAAAGTTGTTGAGGGCCCAGTTGTAATGCAAAAAGAAGTCATCGGTGCCTTGAACTTTTGCGCGATCTATTTCAATCTCTTCGCCACTCAGCAATGCATATTGCAAGGCATTGGTCATGGCGATATTGGAGGGTTCAGCAAGTTCAATGGAAGCCTTATAAAAGTTGGCCGCATCTTCTGGGCGGTCAAATCTTTGATAGACTTGGGCCAGATTACTATAAGTGGAGGAGGCATTGGGATCCGCCTGCAGCGAACGCTGGAAACTACGGATCGCGGAATCTGCTTGTCCTAGTTTGAGATAGAGCGTGCCGAGGTTATTGTTGAGATAAGGGTCTTCGGCTTCGGCCGAACGCGCTTTCTTAAGTTCGTTGACTGCCGCCTCAAATTTTCCTTTGACAATAAAGAGATTGGCAGCATTGATACGAGCAAAAGGGAAATCATAGCTCTCCGTGGCCTGACGATAATGATAGCGAGAAGTTTGCGCCATCTTTGGGTTTGCCAATAGCAGGCTGGCAATATTGTAATGAGATTTGAGACTACGATTGGCGCTCGGGAGCGCGCGCTTATAAGCCTCAATGGCTTCTTGTCTTTGATCGTTGAGGAGGAGATTGTCGGCTTTTTGGTTGAGGGTATTATGAATCAGCATGCGCTGAAACTGAAAACCTTCGGTGGGGCCTTCTGCGATAAGAAAGCCGGCTACCCCAAACAAGAAAATGAGGAAGTAAGGAATCTTGGGTCCTTCCCCCAGCAAATAGTAAAGATTGATCTTGAGTCGCAGCAGCGGCAAAAAGTTGTAAAAGAGATAAAAGATATAGCCCACACTTACGAGGGCAAAAAACATCGCCGCGTAGCGGTCAAAGTTTTTGTTGAAGATCAAATCTGTATACGAATAATTGAGCATCATAAAGCTCAATACCGCTACGACTAAACTCAGCAATACCAAAGTAAATACCGATTGGCTGGTGAAGACATCTCGCACTGGTTTATATAAATGCTGGGAAGTAAATACCGTTACTAATGCACCGATTACCACAATTTGATAAGGTCTCACCTCTGGTCTAAACCAGCTAGCAATTTCCAGCGGGAAGTACTCATCTACCCACCCAAAGGTCAGAAGCAGCCAAACAAAAAGTAGGAGAACAATGAGAGGAAAGGCCAGCCGAAAGCGCGGCTCTTGGCGATTGGTAGTCGCGAGTAAAATCAGGTTGACGGGCTCTTTGGCGATGTATAGCAAAAAAACCAAGGTCAAAATCCCCATATATGGTACCTCATTGGCAGCCATCTCATGTAAACCTACCCAATCAGCCTGAAGATAAACGCCCCCGACCATAAGGAGATTGAGTACAAAAAAGGTCAGCACTCGCCATGGCAGCTTCCAGCGAATCAAAAACATTTGGAAGGCATAAGCCGTGCCCAAGAAGAGCACTAGCAGGCCCAATCGCACCAAGAAAAAAGGATCTGCACCATTATTGCCGCTTGCCGGCCAGATAAAAGATTCTACTCCCGTGAAAGTGAGATAGAGGACAAAAAGTAGGTAAAAGGCGTAAATCCAACGAGAACGTATTTGGGTTACTACTCCTAAGAAAATCGACCAGGCGATGATTTGTAAAGCCCAAAAAATCATGACGGGCGTTTGGGCGGGCACTAAAGCGCCAGCGCCATAAGAGCTTAATTGGCGATAGGCGTTGAGCTCAACCGGAATTTCACGATAGCGATGCTCGATTGTTTGTAGCTCCACTGGCACGACTTCACTATCCGCCAATTCCAATATCTCCATGGACCAAAAAGTGGGATTGGCATGATTGAACCAGGTCAGTCCACCAGCAATGAGAGCCCCAATCAACAGAATACCAAATAGCAGACGGTTGAAATTGGAGAAGGCTTTTAAGAAATAATTTATTGGAACAAAAGGGAGTCTCTTGAGATCCATCTGAAATGCTTTGGCTTGAATTTGCTAAGGCTGAAAGGGTCCACAAACCCTGTCAGCCTTATGTGCAGCTTAGCGTCATAACGCTAACGCAAGTTAATGCAAAAGTTACAGCTTTTACTTGCTAACTACTTTTGGCACCCTGAAAAAAGCCTCATTACGCGACGGAGCGTTCTGCAAAGCAGACTCCCGATCCATAGGCGGAACCGGTACGTCCTCACGCAAACGATTGACCTCTTCAGTCATATGTATTAGTGGCTCCACATCTTCTGTGTCCACCTCTTGTAAGCGGTCTACGAAATCACAAAGCTTTTGAAAATCGCTCTTCATCGCTTCGCGCTTGTCGGCTGGAACCTCCAGTTTGGCCAGCTTACAAATCTTATCTAATAATTCGTCAGTAATCTGCATATCAACGCAACAAAGTTACATCACCTCTAAATACTTTTTCGCCAATCTGAATGACATAAAAGTAAACTCCTTCTACCGATGGCTTGCCTTGCAGGTTGATACCATTCCAACTGAGTTGGCGACCTTCATGCACTGGACGACCCCAGCGATCAAAAATCTGCATCAAAAAGGCTTCTCTACCATCATAAGTTACCCTAAACTGGTCATTAATACCATCTTCGTTCGGAGTAAAGAGGTTGGGAATTAACAAACCTGGCTCGTAAATCACAAGTGGACCCAGTTGGACACTATCTACACAGCCTCCTGCATCGGTGATCACAAGATTTACGACAAAGTCGCCTGGATTTTTATAGATATGCGTAGGATTGAATTCAGTCGATACATTCCCGTCGCCAAAGTCCCAATAATAAGAGCTGGCATTGCTCGAAAGATTGGTGAAAGCAACGGTGGCATTTGGCAGCGGTAAGGAATCCGGCAGGATAAGATCTGCTTCAAAATCAGCGATGCCCGGTGTCGAAACCACAATCTGCTCATCAGCCGTAGTTTGTTGACAGCCTCCTTCTCCGATCGCAGTAAAGCTCACGGTATAGGTTCCGGGCTCGGTATAGAGATGATCTGGATTGGCTTCATTTGAAATCGGAGAGCCATCACCAAACTCCCAAATATAATTGACACCTGCCTGCGAGTTTTCTAAAAAGCTCACTGCTAGCGGCGCACAGCCATTGTCAAGGGAGAGCAGATAATCCGCATCTGGCAATGGATTGACGATTACTTCGACCACGGCTTCTGCATCACAAGCACCTTCAGAAACGGTCAATACATAAGTAGTGGTTTCATCAGGAGCGGCCATTGGACTTGCTATCAGCGGATTACTGAGCCCACGATTAGGCGACCATTCATAACTAGAGCTACCCAAGCCACCACTACCGGTAAGTTGGACAGAGTCTCCAGCACAGATGCGGTTGGTATCGGCTTCGCCGAACGCTTGTACTGGATTGCTGACTGTAACCAATATATCGTCTGTAGCAGAGCAATCTCCTGCCGAAACTTTGAGGGTGTAAAGGATAGTTTCCTGTGGATTGGCCGTTGGATCGGGGATAAATAAACCCGAAAGACCGGTAGCAGGCGACCATTCATAGAAGACCGGGGAGAAGGTACCTCCGCCTAAGGAATGCTGACCATTTAGTTGTAAGGTATCGCCACGGCAGATGGTTACATCTGGCCCAGCGCTGACTTTCGGTTGTGGCAAAACATTGACATCTACAGTGATGGGCGGGCTCTCACAACCAAAGTCAGAGGTGGCGACCAGAGTATATGTGGTTGAACTCAATGGATTGGCCCAAGGCATAGCGCTGGTCGGGTCGTCAAGACCCGTAGCGGGCGACCATTGATAGGAATAAAATAATGCGGTTGAATCTCCACTGGCAGTACCGTTGAGCTGCACACTATCGGTATAGCAAATTTCATGTACCGTACCCGGATCAGCCGTTGGCAAGGTTCGCACCTTGACTGTCGTCGAATCAGCGACACTGGGACAACCGTTCGACCAGGCGACAAAGAAATAAGTCGTGCTAAATGGTGGACTAACCTTAGAGACCGCAAAGCTTGAATCCGCAATCCCTGCTGCGGGTGTCCAAGCATAGGTATAGTTAGGGCCTGCCTGATTAGCAAAACCGTTCAGCGTAGCTGTATCCCCTAAACATATCTCTCGGTCTGGACCTGCTTCAACCACCGGCCGCTCATTGACAGTAACGGTGATGGTGCTGAGGGTATCGAGCGTGGTATTGAAACTCGAGCAACCATTGGCAGACTCCACCACTACCGTATAAATAGTCGTAGTATCGGGAGTAGCAAAAGGACTCGAAATAAAGGCATTGTTGAGACCCGTTGGCGGTATCCACTCAAAGTTGTACGGCCCGGGAGCCTCTTGTGGATTGAGGATCACCGCTTCAAGGCCTATGCCCACGCCACCCTCACAAATCGTCTCATCAGGACCTGCGTCGACAATCGGTTGGCGTAATACATTGACTTGTACGTCATCAAACTCCGAGGTACAGCCGTTGATATCGGTGATTTGGACAAAGTAAGTCGTGGTATCCGTAGGATTGACGATCGGGTTACTGACGTATGGACTACTTAGGCCACAGTTGCCAGGATCGTTACAGCCCCAAGAGTAGAAGTATCCGGGGGTGCCTCCTATCGGAGTAACGCTCAGTTGAACGCCACCGCTCCCTTCACAGAAGGAGGTGTCCACACCCGCATAAGACTGGAAGCTGGTGTTGACCTTAATGTTGACGGTATCTCTGGACACATCAAATGGCGGACAGGTCGCTTTATCGGTACCCGTTATGATTACTTGATAGGTACTACCCCCATTAGAGCAATCCGAGAGGAAACAGAAGGTTCCCAATATGGAGTCATTTTGCTGGGTTACGGTGAGCGAGCCTAGGTTCAAGCTGGTACCCCCTATGGTTTGGAAGTCCCAATCATATTCGACCCCATTGCCGGGTGTATTATCAGCGATATAGAAGTCGTAGCAGACTTGGTCGCCAATTTCGATAAAGACCGTATTGCCTACGGTATTGAGTCCGCTGAGATCGCTACCAACGTTCGGCGCAGCCGTAACCGGATCACTTACTTTGACATATACTGTGTCAAAAACTTCGAGGATATTGTTACACTCACCGTCGTCTTCCGCCCGCACGATAAACTCGATTACCTGACCTTCATTGGCACACTCTGGCTCCCAACAGATGGTCGCAGTGAGTGGATTATTACCAATTACATTGAAGGTAGCGGGGTTACTACCCGAGAAAACGGGGCTTACAGTGCTCCCGGTGAGGTTGTTGCCAAGGTTGATATCAGAAAAGACAACATCATAGCAAAAAGCCTGCTGCGCATCAACAAAGATGGTATCGCCGTCTGTGTTCAAACCATTGAAGATATGAATCGAAGTAGGCGGATCATTAGGGGGGGTTACAATATTGATATAGACAGAATCCGAAGCCCCCAATTGACTGGAGCAGTCTGCATCATCCACTACGCCAAATTCTAGCAGCACAGTTTGTCCCACAAAATTACAGTCTGGCGTCCAACAGATTTGACCTGTTAGAGGATTGCCGGGCGTAAAGTTGAAAGAAGGGCCATTGGCTTGACTGAAGATAGGCGAAATGGCGATGGCGCTGAGGATATCGCCCGCATTGGGGTCATTGGCTGTGAAGTCGAAGCAAAGGTTTTCATTGGCGATGACGAAGATGGTGTCATTGCTGAAGACATTTCCTGTGAGTTCGTAGGTGATCCCGGG
>CAZHOC010000045.1:0-13714 GCA_964534295.1 uncultured Bacteroidia bacterium
GGAACTTGCCTAAGGTCGCTAGCATCTTCGACGGCCAATGCTTTCACCAAAACTTGCAGCATGCGTGCGGTCTCTACCGTCTGATTTTGCCAGGCATGCTCTGCGCTTAGCAAAAATTGACGTGTCTGTGCCAGCGCAATATGATCAGGGGCGATTTGCTCAATAAGGCCATAAGCCAGGGCTGTACACTCCATCTGGCTACCATACCAGCGCCAACCTCTTGTAGACCAATAGCGTCCTCCTAATGCGTCTCGACTACTTAGTTTCAAGACTTCATCAAGCGCTACTTCTTCTCCTAACTTTTCTTGGATAGCCAAACGCAGCAATTGGGTATACACATCTGGCGGCGGTTTGAGGCTATCAAGAGGAGGTAGTTGGTACTCGCTTGCCTCAATGATTTCCTTTTGGAGGAGATAGAGGACCAGTTTAAAGGAGACTTCTTTTTCTTTTTTTACCTCCCGATAGCTATCGGGAGCGCGGAACGCTTGTCTCAAATAAGCTTGGCCTCTTTCGATTGATTTGCTATTGCTTTGCGTGCTCTCTAAGGCATTGAGCACGTAGAGACTCATCCATTCCTCGCCTTGGTTGGCGGTCCACCATCCCCAAGAACCGTCCGCGTTTTGAGCCTTCTCCAACTTGCGAATGATTTGCTTTTTGCGACGCTCCAGTAAGCGTATACTATCGGCATCTGATACTATCATTGCTTTCAGATGTACCGCGATCAAGCGAGACGCGAGTTGTTCATTACAGCCATAAGGATAGCGCATCAGCCAATCCATGCGAGTCTGTAAAAAGTCTAGCGGCTGATGATAAGCGATGAGTTGAACGTTCTGCGAAGCAGTAAAGCCACTCGGCATACTGAGACTGCTGTCTCCTTCCAAAAAGAGAAAACTGCCCTTTTGCTCTGTGATGGCATTGTCAATAACCGCCAGCTCCCGTAATTCCCCTTCGGTAAAGCCACTGCTATCTCGCAATACATAGGCAATTTGGTAGGTACCCGTATCAGCGAATTGTACAGTATGGGTATCCGTCCAATACTCCTCGAGCAGAACTGAGCGTTCCTCGAAGAGGCTGTCTCCCAACAAAAAGCGCGTATATATCTGCTGACTGCTATCGGCCAAAGATTGCACCCTGCCTTGTGCCTCCAAACGATCACCTACTCTAAGGGTTTGAGGTAAATCTAGGCGAGCGATCAAGGGCGTCTGCACTTTGACGGTATCTTTAAGGTAGCCACTTTGTCGGTTTTGATTCATGGCCAATACATAGCAATGCCAGGCGGTAATATCGTCTGGATATTGAATGACAAAACTTACTTCACCATTGGAATCAGTCCTTAAATTTGGCTGCCAAAAAGCAGCGTCCCGAAAGTCTTGGCGCAGAGACTCTACGATGGTTTCCACCTTTTGGTTTAAGGCAATAGGTGTGCCTTGTAAGCCGTCAACGCTAAGGGAGTCAAAAGCATCACCTTCCTCGAGCCATTGAGCACCCTGCCATTTGAGAAGGTATTGAGATTTATTATCTTCATTTGTTGGTAAAATAATTGATACTCCTTTTGCATCATAGTACACGCCCTCTGGAGAATTAGGCTCTTTATCGTAAATATCCGGTATCCCGTCTCTATCACTATCCAAGGATCGGCCCGATGGATCGACCGCATATCCCTGAGGAGTATCAAATTCCTTATCATACAAATCAGGGACTCCATCCGAGTCGCTATCCTCAGTGAGACTATTGACCAGCTTACGTGTGTCTACCATATCGCTATAATAGCCTGCGATAGGATTTTGCCACCAGAGCGAATTACTTGCCTTTGTCAAAAAGACACTTAATCCGATACCCGCCTGCTGATGCCAGCGCCGACCAAGAATCGGACCTGGGCCTTGGCTCGAAGGATTATAAGTACCAATCTCAGTATCCCAAGTATTCCTACCACTCAGCTGGAATTGATAGGAGGCATAGATACTAAGCCTTGGGGCAAGACGATAACTTAGTTGGGCTGAAGTCAGGGCGTAAGGGGCTACTGAATTTTGCAGCGCATAAGTAGTCTCGTAAGACTCATCCCTGATAGCTCTGAGTATATCTCTGCGATCCGCATTGCTGTAGGGCGATGTGCTCTGGTCTCTCGCCAATATCTCCTGATAATCATATAGTTGACCGTCTCGTCGAGCGTCGATGGCAACACCTCCGCCCATTATCCCTGCTCCAATACCCAAAGAAAGTTCCCACTGAATGCTTTGAATAACTGCGAACTGGAGTTGTAGGCCGGTACTCCAACGCTCTCTTCTTATGGCGGGATATACCAGCGCTTCATTGCCATACCATTCCTCCCAAAGACTATTAGCTTGGCTTGAGGCTGGACCTCCTTGGGCACTAGCATATTGGGCTTCTAAATTGCCTGATAAGTTGAGTTCTAGCCTTCTATTAAGCTTATACCAAAGCCCAAGTTCAGCATAGCCGCCGCCTTCATAGTTTAATATCCCTTGCATCTGAGCGAGACCTGCGCCTAAGTTTAGTCCCCATTGAGCGCCTACTGGTGGTAACTCAAAAGCTGGAAAATCCTTTTCCGCCTCTTGGGCAGGGGCGCGCTTAGCGATGACGGGTAACATCAAGGTGTCAAGTACCAATTCCCGCTCAATAGGACTAATGGTGTCTTGGTAAAAAAGAGCTGGGTCCGGAATGTAGGGGAGGGGAGCGTCCAAGTAAGTAATTTTGTAGCGGTCTGCCCCATAGTAGATCGGTTCAAATTGATGAGGAGCGTTCAGCGTAGCTTGCCAAAGTTTACGATACTTGGCCGGCATCGCTTTGAGGCTAATCTGGTCAGCCTCTGAATATCTGAAGGACTCGGGACGATAATCGGGATGATAAAGATTGATCTTGGGATTAGGATCACTCATATGAGGAAATCGGACCCAACCCGATGCGTCGCTGATTTGTACCCTTCTTCTGTAAGTATCGTCATTGGCCCAAACCTTTACCTGGGGGACGGCTTCGCCGAACGCATCTACTATTTGGAAGGCGATGCTTTTCTCCCCAAGGGCATCCCTGCTGTAGTTTAGTTTTAGCTCCTCCTCCCAAGGCTGGTGCCTACTATAATTGGAAGATTCACTCGTCCAAGCTGAAGCAATTACCGTATCTCCTTCCAGCTGGTACAAATCAAAGACAAAGAATGAGTCTGCTTTAACGAGTATATCAGGATAACTGACATAAAGTGTATCACTAAAGTAGGCGCTCAGCTGATAAGTCCCGGGAGGAAGAGAGTAAGTAGTAGCGCCTTGACCCGGGTACTTGAGGTAGCGATTCAGACTGTCATCAGCTGCTTGAATGACAAAGCGAAGAGGCTTTGGCCATATTGTATCATAGTGAAAAATCCCCAGACCGACAGTCGCTGATGCATAGGGTTTGAAAGGCCTGAAGGGTTCTAAATCCCTAACTTCGGGGATCACATCATCGTCAACTAACTGTTTGGTGGCAATATCTAGAGAATCAAGAGGGAGCAGTATATCTCCTGCTTTTTGACTTTGCCTCCTGGGGTAGAAAAAACTCCCCATTTGAGTGCCAACCGATGCTTGACTATAAATGCTCGTTCGGCCGACGGTATATTGTCGAAAGGTATTCCAATCAATGGTACGGCCAAAATGTCCCGGGTGTAAAACATAAAGGGAATCGCCCGTGAAAGGACCCGCCAAAAAATTAGGATATGATTCTGTGCGGATGGGGTACTGCCAATCCTTTTGCCATAAGTAGGCTATCTTATGGATAGCGGGACTGAGGTGGACAAAATATTGATTGATGATGGCTGCCTCTTCGGCAGTAATTCTTTCAGGCCTCAGTTCACGGCTAGCACCCGAAGGGAGCTTATCCCGGTTAACGGATAGCTCAAGTTTGTAGCCTTTTTTGAGCGGAATGTTGGGCAGATGTATGAGCTCTCCCCGTAAACGTAAATCTAAATTGACGGTATCCGCGCCTTTGCTCAGGATGCAATAGGGATGATCAGGATTGGCTCCGGAATAATACTTTATTATGCTGTCTTGCCAGATAAAATGAATCTCCTGCTGGCGATTATAAGCATCAAAGACAAATGGGGCATACATCGCGACGCTTGTATCTGCGATAGGATGATATTGGAGGACAATAGAATCCGGGAAATAAAGCTGATAATAATCCTGCTCCATTAAGCCAAGCTCCTTGGCTCTTTCCTTCCCCAGCTGTCTGTATTGGTTGATAGCATACTTCCCCAGACCAGTAGTCTCAATGCTCGATTGCTCCTTTTTACGGAGCAATTGAGGCCCTAGATAAGGTAGTTCGGGGATATTGCTTTCGCGAAATTGACCATTAATCCCCCAAACCGTAAGATCAGTATTGGGTACTGGCTGGCCCAGATGATCGGTTACTTTGAGTTTTGCTTTGACCCTTTGTCCCGGCTTGATCGTATCCGGCTGCTGGAAGCTGATATTGAGCAGATGTTGCTCAGGGTTAAGGTTGAGATACCGTTGATTAGTTCCATTTAGCTCCTGCAGCTCCAATCGCCAAAAGGCAGTACCATCTTGTGCCCACTCCCAGTGAAGGCTATCCTGATTGATGCCTTCCACCATCAAAATATGATTCCGGTAAATCCGGTATAGGATGGGTTTTTTACGAGGATTATTGATCTCAAAAAAGGCGGAATCCGTTTTTTGATAGCCTTTATAGCTGAGCCTTGGTAGATAGGTACTGGGTCTTGGATTTTGAAATGGAGAATTGGTTTTGGGCAAGCTGTCATAACGACTTAGGTAAAGACGTTGGGTCGATTGCTCCCCATTAGGGCCTACAAAACGAGCTTTGAAGGTATAATTGCTTGCAATTGGGGGAAAGCTTTGGGGCGGGATACTGAGACGGTAAAAGCCATCAGGAGGGAGGTCGATGAGGGTGTCGAGGATTTGGATTGGCGCATAAAGCGGCTTCTTCCCAGCATTATCAGCACCTCTTAGGTTAGCTTCCAAAAACACCCTTACCCCTGGCACTGGCAGATCGTTCTCGGTACGAGCTTTGAAAATAAAATGACTGCTGTCGGCAATTAGATCGTAGTTAGGCTCGCGAAAAAAGCTGAAAACAAACTCATCTAAGAGGTAATCCTCTAATTTGAAGTAATTCTCAACGAGCCTTTCCCCTGCTTGATTTTCTAATATTAGGGTATAATTTCGATCGATCCTGAGGCTATCCCCTAGCTGACCAGCAAAGGAGTAGGAACCGGGGCTTTTCGGGCTGATTTCAGTCCACGTCTTGGCTTTGATAGGCGATCCTGAAGGGTAAATCTTCAATTTTAGCCTTTCGCTTAATTCTTCTCCCGCAGGATCGAGAATATAGGCTTTGAGCTTTAAACTATCCCCAGGGCGGTAAATAGGCTGATTTAGCGCTAAATACCCACTAGACTTTTCACTGAGATACCATTTTTTAAGGCCGAAGCCGAGAAAAGTTTTCCATGCTTTTGGGGGGCTATCATGTTCTGAATAAGAAGTCCTTTTGCTTACCGCATTCACATCACTGAGGAGGATTACCTCTTTTTGAGTCGTTTCAAATTTTAGATAGATAGTTTCTTGGGGGCTGCTGATTCGCAGAACGCCTGATTTTGAGCGTTCGCCTAGGCGGAATAAACCCAGATCCGAATTGTAGGGCAGGGCAGTATCATCGACTTGGACTTGCAGACTATCCCCTCCAAAACGCTTATTGGGTACATATAGATACCTTTCTCCGGCCAAGATTTGCAGCCGGATGCTCCCAAAATCTGTATGATGGTAGTAAGAAAAGTTTTCTTCGCGATCCTTTAAAGTGGAGATGAGATAATAGCCTTTAGGGAGGCTATCATTGAAATATCGACGATACCCCCAACCTGTATTAGGGACTATTTTGACTGGCTCTTTGAATTTAAGCACCTCAAATTCATACTTCTTTTCGATCAGAAGGGATTTGATCTCTAGCGGTGGAATCTGATAAAAATAATACTGTTTTACTTGTGCTTGTAGCAGACAGGGGAATAGAAATAGAGCTGCTATCCAGAATTTTTTCATGTTTATTTGATTGTGCGAGCTCAAATCTAACAGTTTTTGTTTTCGTTTTGGCAGAAGGGCATTAATTTGCCACCCCAGTCAAAACATACCCTTTAGATAGCTTCTATGGAACTATTTCATATCCTCTCCGGTGTAGTAAGCCTTTCAGCCATACTGGCCTTTCTTAATCAACGCTATGTGAAATTACCCGCAGGCATCGCCTTGATGTTAGCTGGTTTGTTGATTTCCTTGTTGGTTCAGGGGATCGGAGCCTTGTCTCCTGCTTTCCAAGCCACCATCGTTGAGAGCCTTGAGGTAATCAATTTCTCGGAGATTGTCCTCGATTTTATGTTGAGTTTCCTACTCTTTGCCGGAGCCCTGCATACGGATTTTACCCAGCTCAAAGAGGCCAGAGGGCCGATCATTACCTTCGCTACTTTTGGGGTGATCTTCTGTACTTTTTTGGTCGGTACCGGTGCTTATGGGATTTTGTACGCCATAGGGCAGCCCATTGATTATGTATACTGCCTGCTATTTGGCGCTCTGATTACGCCTACTGATCCAGTGGCGGTGATGGGTATTTTGAAAAAAGCAGGAGTACCTAAAAAAGTTGAAACCACCATCGTAGGAGAATCTCTCTTTAATGATGGAGTCGGTGTAGTGGTCTTTTTATTACTGTTAGAAGTGGCGACCCTAGGGGTAGATCAACTTTCGGGTGTGGAAGTAGCTAAGCTAATCGGCTTTGAAATCATCGGAGGTCTTGGCTTAGGCTTGTTTTTGGGTTGGGCTGGATTCAAAATTATGAAACGACTCGATCATTATCCTACCGAGGTGATGATCACGCTAGCCATTGTCATGGGCGGATATAGCGCAGCTTATTACTTACATTTCTCTGGTCCTCTAGCCATGGTCGCGGCTGGCCTTTTGATCGGTAACACAGGTCATAAAGGTGCTATGTCGGACATTACCGCAGATTATATCCACAAGTTTTGGGAGATGCTAGACGAGGTCCTCAATGCCATCCTATTTGTATTGATCGGTTTAGAGCTGCTGCTGGTTCCGTTCGAGTTTAAGTTCCTCTGGATCGGATTTATCATCATCCTCATCGTCGTAGGTAGCCGTTACATCGCTCTTGCCACGCCAACTCGTCTATTTGGCTTCTTGGACGATTATCCCAAAGGTACCCTGCAAGTAATGACATGGGGAGGCTTACGAGGAGGTATATCCATCGCTCTGGCACTATCTCTTACCTCCGAAATGTCGCGCGATTTTTGGGTGCCGATCACCTATACCGTAGTGATTTTCTCTCTGCTTGTGCAAGGCTTGACCGTGGAGCGAGTGGCAAGGAATCTGCGCTAAGAAGGATTGAGCAATCATTTTCTTTTCTCTTGTCCAGTTCAGGTCGGAGCAGAGTAGGTATTTTTGGGCTGCTTCGCAGAACGCTTATCTCTGGCAATAGGCTTAGGTACAAGCGTTCTGCGAAGCAGTAACCCCAAACCATAAAAGTATAAGTCAAAAAAAATGCCCCGTCGACTTCGTCGACAGGGCTCGGCTAATACTGCTATGTAAAAACCTAATGCAAACCTCTTTGTACCAAATTGGATTTTTGTCGGTTATTTGCGGTCTGCACCGGCTTCTGATTCGGTAGGTGCGGAATTAGAGGGATCAGAACTGTACCCAAGGGTACACTCTGAAAATATACATTATTGACGTAGTAATGAGCCGTTTCTTCGTCGTCCCATATAATGGTCAATTTTAAGTTCTCGCCAAAAGCTAAATGCACCGAATGGGCCACAAAGCTTGGGAATGATTTGAGCTCCTTAGCCGCGCTATGTGGAAAGGCCTCGACGCTAGCATCTGGTCCGGCCAATAATTGGCTCCAAGCCTGTAATTCAAATCTATGTCCCCAAGCAGCTGATGCCTGATGATTCTTTTTGTGATTCGCCTTGTTCCAATCAAAGCCCAAAGCGGTTTCTAAGCCCATTGGAGCAGGATTTCCATGCAATCTTATGATAGAGGGATCTCCTTTTACCATGCCAGTTAGCAGCATTTTACCGTCCAACTGAAGGTTTAAGAATTTAGGGCCGTCATTTTGCTCGCCCCCAATTTTATATTTGCTACTCCCGCCATCGCCAAAGGATGGATCGAGATTACCGTTTTCGTAGAGACGGGCCAAAATAGGTTGACGATTTGAACTGCCTACGATCATTAGGCGTCCGTCAGGTTGCCTTCTGAAAGCCGTCGCATATTCATTACCACCAAAATCTAGATACAACTGGCCTTTTTGACCAAAAGTCTCTTCTAGATAACCGTGCTCATCAAGGCCGACTAGTACTAGATCGAAACCGGTGCCTCTTTCTGGAATGCGACTGTGGCCGAGCAAACGCATACGCCCATCTGGCAAGACCACCATTTCAGCACAATAATCATGTTCTTCTCCCGTGTGGAAGCGAACCTGACCGCTATAATTAAAGGAGTGATCGATTTTACCCTCGGGCAAAAGACGTCCCACTACAAATTCTCTAAATCGTTCGGGTCGGCAAGTTCCGGCAAAGAAGATGCGTCCTTCATTGTCAAGGGCGATACTTTCTAGTTCGTCTTCTTTGCCAATATCTACGGTTCTCTTGCCTTGGATACCAAATCGCAGGTCTGGTCGACCCACCGAATCTAGGCAAGCGAAGGCAAAATTGCGGGCAGCTACTTTATCTTTATAGCTGGTACCAGCCAAGAGAATCTTGCCTTCAGGCAAAAGCTCCATTCGGAGGCCTTCATCCCAGCCACCAATGTTTACGGTCTTGCGGCCATATCTACCAAAAGTAGAATCTGCTTGACCATTCGGCAATAGCCGCCAAACAACAAAATCTCTTTCTTTATCTGTGATTTGAGTACCCAAGAGGAGGATACGTCCATCGTCCATCTGCTTGAGGTCAGCGATGCTGCCCCGCATACGCAATACCTTGCGGCCTTCATAGCCCCATTCGGTATCTAAGTCGCCATTTTCATCTAGCTGCACTATGCCTACATTACCATCCCGGTCCTCAATCGGGCCAATCACCCAAATGTGTTGATCTGGTAATACGGCAGATAAAAATGAAGCATGATTTTTCCACTCAAAGGGAAGCGTTGCGATTCCCTCCTTTCCGAATTGTTCGTCTAGGGCGCCTGCCATCGGGAGTTGAGCCCGAAGGAATCCATAGGTGAGCAAAGTTGACAGGCAGAGCAGTCTAAGCATGGGAAAGTACGTTCTTGTCCGCTAATAACTAATACAAATAAGGTTAATAATCAGAGATAATTAGAAACGCTTTTCCTGAACAGACACTTTTAGTTCATGAACGGAAAGATTTCAGAGGGATTTGGCATTCCTAAATATTGAAGCACTTAGACTGTAAGGAAAAAGCAAGCTTTTCACTTTTGCCAATTTGCTAGAGGATGTAGCTTTGTGGTTCACATTTTGTGCAGACGGATTGCTTTTTATGACCACCTATCGCTACTCTCTTTTCCTTAGCTTTTTATTCTTGATTTTGGGGACTTTACTGTGGGGCCAACAGAGTGAAAACTTTCATTTACAAGCCAATAGTACTGATGATATCCCTCTCATTGATGGGCACTTGGATGAAAGTGTCTGGCAAAACGCAGTCTCTTCTAAGCAAGCATTTATTCAAGCAAGCCCCAATAACGGGCAGGCTTCCAGTGCTGTCACAGAAGTGATGGTGCTTTATAATGATTTTAGTATCTATGTCGGCGCTAGACTCTATGATGATCAGCCTGAACTGATACAAAAAGAATTGGGTTTAAGGGATGAGATGGGAAAGAATACCGACCTTTTTTCTATTGGTTTTGATACCTACCTCAATCGTCAAAATGCCTTTTTGTTTATGGTGACGGCCGCAGGGGTACAGGCAGATGCCTACCTTACTCCTTCGGATGATGATTTTAATTGGAATGCGGTCTGGTCAAGTGCGGTAGCGATTACAGATTTTGGTTGGTCAGTAGAGGTGGAAATTCCGTATTCTGCTATCCGTTTTCCTAAGAAGGAAGTACAAAGCTGGGGACTGAATTTTGGACGTGTGATCAAGAGATTTCAAGAGGAAAGTTATTGGCACCCCATCAATCCCAACCTCAATGGGGTCGTAAACCAATTTGGTACACTGGATGGTTTAGAAGGCATTAAGCCACCAGTACGTTTGCAGCTTACGCCATATGTCACGGGATACCTGCAAAAGGACCCTAATCAAAGCGCTTGGGGCACTTCCTTGACAGGCGGTATGGACCTTAAATACGGAATCAATGAGAGCTTTACCCTAGACATGAGCCTGATCCCTGATTTTGGGCAGGTACGTTCAGATAATGTGGTTCTTAACCTGTCTCCTTTTGAGGTGCGATTTGATGAAAATCGACCATTTTTTACAGAGGGTACGGAACTTTTCAATAGTGGGGGCAGTCAATTTTACTCTCGTAGGGTAGGGGAGGTTTATGGCTTAGAGCCGGAGTTGGAAGAGCATGAAGAACTTAGAGGGGGGATGCCAGCTATTGCACCTTTGGTGAACGCAACCAAGCTTTCCGGTAGAACACAGACTGGTCTAGGAATAGGGTTTTTTAATGCAGTAACCAATCGGTCTTTTGCCACGGCTTATGATACTTTGAGTGGAGAAGAAAGACAAGTTGTCGTCGATCCTTTGACCAATTTCAATGTGGTGGTCTTTGACCAAAACTTAAAAAATAACTCCAATGTCTCTGTGCTCAATACGAATGTGTCTCGCACGGATGGAGGGCGAAACGCCAATGTTACGGGCGGTTCATATTCCTTTTTTGATAAGACCAATACCTGGAATATCGCGGGTACTATGGGTCTGAGTCAGATTTGGGATAAGCAGGCTGGGGAGATTGGTAATCAGCCAGATGTGGGTTATGCCTATAGTGTCGAGCTCGGCAAGGTGAGCGGTAATTGGCAGTTTCAATTAGAGCGTCAGGTTGAATCCCATAATTACGAAATCAATGATATGGGCTTCCTCAGGGCTCCTAATGAGGTGAGCCATAGCTTTGAATTTGGTTATCGTAAAAATGAGCCCTTTTGGAAGCTGAATTCTTTTTCAACAGACATAGAAGTCAACCATATGCAGACTTTCCTCCCGAGGGAGTTTGACAATATGGGAGTAAGCTGGGGTGTAGATGGTACTTGGCAAAACTTCTGGAACACAGGATTTGGCGTTGGGGGAAGCCCGATCGAACAACAAAACCATTTCGAAGCTCGTGTGCCCGGCTATATCTTTCGCAAGCCTGAATCCTATAGATTTTACATTTACACTTCCACAGATTCTCGTAAGCGATTTCAGTTAAGTGCTAATGGCGGTTTTTGGCAACGCCCAGAGTGGAATCAAACTGACAATTGGTTTAGAATTAATCCCCGTTTTCGTGTCAACGATAAACTCACCCTTAATCATAGTATCAACTTCATGAAACGTCGGGAGGAAATTGGTTATGTCAAGCGTTTTGCGCAAGCAAATGACGATTGGCAAATCATTATGGGCCGCCGTAATGTGCTCAATGTCACCAATCTCTTCACCACCAGCTATACTTTTAATGAGATGATGGGGCTCAATTTGAGGGTGCGTCATTATTGGAGCAAGGTCGATTATAATGAGTTTTTTGACCTTAGTCGAGATGGCTATCTATTGGAGACAGATTATACCGGTGTAAATGATGAAGGCACCGAAATTGATGATACCAATTTCAATGCCTTCAATGTGGATCTTGTTTACAACTGGCAATTCGCTCCGGGGAGCTTTCTCTCGTTAGTTTGGAAGAATCAGATTTATACCTTCGGTAACGATATTTCCCCAGCTTATTTTGAGAACCTCGCCGATACTTGGCGATCTCCCCAACAAAATAGCGTTTCGCTTAGGGTGATTTACTTTTTAGATTACTTCAATCTACAAAGGGCCCTTATGCGATAAAGCTAGTCCAAAGAACCCGGTAAGTTAGCCCCATATGCGGCGTACTCAGCCTTTTTATCCTTTTTCGGCTTTGGATAATAATTGTTTCGACGATTTACGTCGGCCATGCGGTAGCCTGGATCGATTTCTATCGTAGCTACTTGATCTGCGCCCTGCGCTAGTTGGATATTGTAGCTAGGATTTACCCAAGCCCAGTCGTCCAAGAGCGTACGTTCGGCGGAGCCGTACCAATTCTCATCCTTCTCTCCTCGCATGATAACCAATGGAATGTAATAGTATACTTGACTACCATCTTTATAAGTAACCACTACATCAATCGGCATTGGCATCCCACCTTCTCGCTTTAATGTAAGGGTCTGACCTTCTAATTCGAAACCGTAATCGATGGTTTTGGTAGAATTGATCCAGTACTCAAAGTACCAATCTAGCTGCATGCCAGACTCTTTTTCCATAATGCGCTTGAAGTCAGTAACCGTAGGATGCTTGAACTTCCAGGTCTCAAAATAGCGACGCATACCGCGCATCAGGGTCTCTTCTCCTATCACGTAGCCTAATTGATGCAGACATACTTCTCCTTTTGAGTAAGCAGCTGTGCCATAAGCACGATTGCGATTGTAATGGTCAGAGTGAGTTGAACTGGGTTCCTCAAAACCAGATTCTACCAAATTGATATAACCGATATAGGAACCTGCGTGAGGGTTGAGAGACGGACTCGTTCTGAGACGATTGATGACAAAGGATTCAGCATAGCTGGTAAAGCCTTCATCCATCCATGGATAAAGCGATTCGTTAGTAGCCAAAACCCCTTGATACCAACTATGTAGGGCTTCGTGTACTACCACTCCGATGAGGCTATTAAGACTACGCTTGCCAGTGACCAATGTAGCCATGGGATACTCCATACCGCCATCACCCCCTTGGATGATCGAGTACTTCTCATAGGGATATTTGCCAAAGTTTTCATTGACGATTTGGAAGCATTTTGCGGCAAAAGGCTTTAACTGATCCCAAGTAGTGGCGACATCCTTTTGATAGAAGAAATGTAATTCAGGCCCTCCTTCTACGGCTAAGCGATCATGTACATAGTCAGGATCAGCCGCCCAGACAAAATCATGCACCATTTCGGCTTTGAAGTGCCAGGTCAACTTTTCTCCCTCTGCCATGGGCGGGGTGGTTTCAATAGCGGGGCTCCCGTAGCCTTTGCCAATTTGCTCAGGGTTTTGCAGGTAGCCAGTAGCAGCGAGCATATAGCTAGGATCAATACTGATCTCTACATCAAAATTACCCCATACACCATGAAATTCTCGTCCGATATAAGGGTTTGAGTGCCAGCCTTCGTGATCATATTCGGCCATTTTGGGATACCACTGGGCCATGGAATAATCGATGCCTTCGGCATTATTTCGTCCAGAACGGCGGATTTGTACAGGTACTTGACTGTTGAAAGACATATCAAAATAGGCGCTTTCTCCTGGTAGGATGGGCTCCTCCAAATCTACGACTAGTATGGTGCCTTCAACACTATATTGTACGGGACGACCGTTATGATTAAGACTATTGATCTTGTGATAACCAATCTCACTTTCGCTCAGGGCTTGGATGCGGCTTTTCACTCTACGATCAGGATCAGCGATGGTACGTGAACGCACATCCATCATGCTATTGGGCTGAAAGGCATTGAAATAGAGGTGATAATAAACTCTATTTAGTGTATCTGGAGAGTGATTGACATAGGCA
>CAZHOC010000046.1:0-13685 GCA_964534295.1 uncultured Bacteroidia bacterium
AGGATGCCCACAGCTTTGAAATCAGCAATGATGCTTTTATGGGCGATTCGGCGGCTGTAATCAATGTACTCGAACCTGCAGACAGTATCACTGGCGGTGCAGCCGAATACAATAACCGCTCCCAGGTCATCCCAGTGGTGGGAGGCGACTTTTATGAAATTTCTCTCGCCGCTAAGTCAACGCTACCCAATACAGAGATCCGCATCAACGTCAAGGACGAATTTGATTCTTGGGCCACAGTCTATACGGAGACTTTTATGATTGATACCGCATACTCGATGATCTCTGGTATTTTCCAAGCTGATGTCGACCGTGCTGATGTGCACGTAGAAATCGCCGTTTATAATGGCGGCTTTCAACAACCCTACTCTGTAACGATTGATGCGGTCTGCATGTCAGTGCAAGATATCGCGACTAATACCTGTGCGGATAACTTAGTAGCCAATCCCGGTTTTGAAACTGGAGCAGCAGACAATTGGTGGAACTGGCATAGCAACAATCCTACCGCCTATAGTTTTGAGACCGGTTCTGATGCCTATTTAGGCGATAGTAGCGCTTTGATCAGAGTACTAGTTCCCTCTGATCAAGTAACTGGACCGGCTGAGATTAATAGTCGCCCTCAAGTTTCGGCCATTGCTGATTCGCAAAACTATAAGATCACCTTCTTTGCCAAGAGTAGCGAGCCCGCTACAGAAGTAGTGGTATGGCTCAAAGACGAATTTGACGGTTGGACCACCATTCATACCGAAACCATGAGCGTGGATACCATCTGGGGAGAGCACTCGACGGTATTTACTGCCGACGCAGACCGCGCCGATGTGCATTTGGAGTTCAAAGTTTACAATGAAACTTTTAGCGCTCCCTATGACGTTTGGATTGACGAAGTTTCTATTTGTACCACCAGCGAGGAGCCAGGTGGAGGGGATCCAGGTTCTGGTCCTGATCCTATTTATGGCTCTCTTAGCAATACAGCAGACTGTGCCAACAATCTTGCTCCTGGCAATGATGGCTTTGAAGTCAATGATACCACTGGTTGGGACATTTGGGATGGTAGTGATATGGAAGAATTAGCCACCATCAATGTAGACCCTGTACTTCCCTATACAGGAACCAATTCTGCCCGCATTGATATTTTTGAAGACAACAATACCGCAGAATTTCACCACCGCTTTGGGCCGAGAATCACCCTCGAAGACGGCAAGGATTATACCCTCACCATGTGGATTCGCTCAAACGTTCCCGCAGGGGACACCGTAGACATCCTTGCTCGTACGGTACGCGATACAGATTGGACCGCCCAGTCAAGCGCCAACTTCTACGTCCTCGACAATACTTGGATGAATTATCAAACCAGCTTTACCGCTGATGGTACTTGGAACAATGCTTTTGTAGAGTTGAAAATTTACCGCAAAACGGCCTTCAATTCTCTCTACAGTGTTTGGTTTGACGATATCGAGTTATGTACGTCTGACTCCGTTACTTCTACTGGCCTAGATGATATTCGTGATCTTGGCTTGCTAGTCAATCTTTACCCCAACCCTGTTTCTGCGAGTGTGCCTGCTAATTTGGAACTGGACGCAGAGCGCCTCTTGAAGCAGACCAGCATCAGCATGGTCGATATGCTTGGCCGCACAGTTTGGCAAACAGAGCGCGATATTTTCCCCGGTTTGCAACGCGTGGAAATTCCTACTGGCAGTTTAACCGCTGGCGTGTACATCGTCAAGATCCAGCATCAGGGCTATGTACAAAACCTCAAATTGCAATTAGTAAGTCCTTAGGTTATATCAGTATTCAAAGGGCTAGTGTGCAGCTAGCCCTTATTTTTTCCCACATCGGTTTCGATTTGAGCTTATCGTTCCGCGACACAGCGGCAGTTATAGGATTAGGACTACTGCTGCGCAGAACGCTCATCCCCCTATGTTTTGTCTAAACACATAGACAAAAGCGAATATTTCTTTCCCCTAGCAGACTGATTTTGCCGCTAGCTGCGTATCTTATATAGTGATGCAGTTTGCTGGGCAAGCCATCGGTCAGAAACTCATCAAACTACTATGAAAGGACTTTTTACACTTATTAAGTGCATATTGGGTATACTATTTCTGGCTCCGCTTATGCTAGTTGCCCAACCTGTCATCAATCAAGTGAGCCCCCTCAATACGACTGTCGCTCAGTACGAAAAATTTGAGGTGGCAATTGACCTTAGTGCGAGCTACAGCAACCCTTACGATTACGATCAAATTAGCGTCAAGGCGGTTTTCACAGGCCCTGATAATCAGAACATTGAGGTCGATGGCTTTTTTATGGAAGACTTTATCCTCAGTGCTTCTGGCGGTTTGACTCCAGATGGAGATGGCTTTAAGCTACGCTTTGCCCCTCATCTTACTGGCACTTGGTCTTATACCTTGAGCGTTACTGACGCCAACGGTACAGTGAGTAACCCAGTCCAGACTTTTGACTGTGTCAGTGCCGCAACTCCTCATGATCGCGGTTTTGTGCGCTTGAGCAATAGCAATTATCTCCAGACCGATAATCAAGAGCAGCTACTTTTGATTGGAGAAAACATGTGTTGGCAAAATGGTAATCCTTATCAGGACTATAAAAAATGGATCGACAAGATGACGGCCATGGGAGGGAATTACTTCCGCCTATGGCATGCCCATTGGGGTCTTGGGATCGAGTGGAAGAGTGGCTGGAATCAGTTTGGCGGACTACGCGACTATCAACAAGTCAAAAGCCGTTATCAAGATTGGCTTTATGATTATTGCTCGGCCAATGATGTCTATATCATGCTAGCGCTACAGCATCACGGTCCGGTATCCACCCAAGTCAACCCAAATTGGAGTGACAGTCCCTATAATGTCGCCAATGGTGGTCCCTGCCAAAATACGGCTGAGTTTTTCACCAATCAGGCAGCTATTGATCATACCAAAAATCGTTACCGCTACATCATCGCCCGCTGGGGCTACTCTCGGGCTATTATGAGTTGGGAATTGTTCAATGAGGTGGAATGGACCGACAATTATGGTCAAATCCGTACTGATGTCGCGCTTTGGCATGCTGAGATGGCCCAGTACATCAAATCCATTGATCCCTATCAGCATTTGGTCACTACTAGCTTTGCCAAGGCCGAAAACGATCCCTTGGTATGGGGGAATACCGAAATCGACTTTACCCAGACTCATTATTATTTCAATACGCCCAATCTTGAACGCCTGCTTTCCTCAGGCATCAAATCTTATCTGGACGAATATGGCAAACCCACCATGAACGGGGAATTTGGCATTGGGCTGTCAAATACACTCGGTCAAGTTGACCCAGAAGGTATTCACATCCACAATGGCCTTTGGGGTCCTATATTTAGCGGCTCTATGGGCACTGGCATGACTTGGTGGTGGGATATCTATATGGAGGTGGAAGACCATTATTATCACTTTGATGGCGTAGCGAAAGTAACCGATGACATCCCCTTCAAGGATAAAAACCTCCAACCAGCGGCCGCTACAGTTTTAGGCGCACCTGGAGACCTTTCTTTGACGCCTGCATTGGATTGGGGCGGAATCGGAACCGATACCATCACCGTCAATCCTGACGGCAGCTTGAGTCCTAGCAATGCCTCATTAGGGAAATTTCTGTACGGAGCTTCGTGGAATACACAATTTAGAAGCCCTCCGGTATTTTTAGTAGACTATCCCCAAGATGGCACTTTTACGGTAAGCACGGGCAGCAATACCGGCAACAATGCGGAGGTACAAATCATGTTGGATGGCGCTCAAGTCCTTAGTGTCAGTGCCCAAACCAGCAGAGATTATACGATCAATGTGCCAGCAGGCTCTCACATCATCAAAGTCGACAATAATGGTACAGATTGGATCTCGATTGCGACTTACAGCTTTTCAAGCCTCGGCTCGAAAATTGATGCCTACGTCCTGCAATCGCAGGACAATACCTTTGCCACAGGCTGGCTCATCTCTAATGAGTACAATCATACTACCGTTCCGCAAAGCGGGCCACCCGCCCCAATCACAGGTACCAGTCTACATCTGGAAAACCTAGTAGATAGCACTTATTACCTCAAATGGTACAATTGCCTGACTGGGGCTATCGTCGCCAGTGATCCGGTAAATGTGGTCAATGGACAGTTGGACGCTATGATTCCCGATATACAATGGGACTTGGCTTTTGTCTTAGATCAAAACAATACCCCAATCACTTCCTTGGAAGTCTTGCCGGAGTCAAACTTTAAGCTTTATCCCAACCCTGCAGCAGCAGGTGGCAACATCAGTATAGAGATCAGTGGCTTGGAAAATGAGCGAGGAGAAATCCAGCTCTTAGATGTGAGTGGTCGCCAAGTCTGGCGACAGGAAATCGTTTTTGCCAGTGCACAGGAATTTAGGCTGCCCAGCAATTTAGCTCAGGGACTCTATTGGGTCAAAGTGCAAGCGGGAGAGCGAGTGGGAAGCAAAGCGATTGTGATTCGCTAGAATAAATTGAAGAAGTCTTTGGGATTTAAACACAGAGGCACAGAGAAACAGAGGGTTCAAATATCAAATGGAGCTCTCTGTTTCTTCTTTTTTTGAGATAAGCGTTCTGCGAAGCAGTAGCCCACCTCCTACTTACTCAATGCATCCGCTATCAAACGGTGGAAATGATGCACTGCAACCTCTTGCTTAGGAGAATAGCGGCCCCGATCGTAGAGACGAGATTTTACGCCCTGCTGCACGGATTCGACTACGGCTTCGTCCTCCATCTCAGTAAGGTGGATTTGATCTATGCTGCTTGGGTTAAATAGCTCTTCTTTCCAAATAAAGGTCTCGAAGCGTACGCGCGTTTTTTGGACGTCTACAGGTTCGACGATATTGAGAGAAAGGCCCCAAGGGTAGAAATTGAACATCACGTTGGGGAAAACCCAATAGTAATAAGCTGCGACTCGCTTGCCATAATCTGGAGAGGAATTCGGCAAATCAAAGCAGGCTTCTCCCTCATTGGCGACCCCTAATTGTAAGCTCGCGTAGTCGTAACACTCGTATTTATAGTCGGGAAAGGAAAGCACTTCATTGAGACCCGGATGCACAAAAGGAATGTGAAAACCCTCTAGGTAATTGTCCAGATAAAGCGCCCAATTGGCGTTGATATCGTAGGTTTGCCCGAAATCCGGTGCGTGTACGAAGTCCTCAAAAGGTATCCAGCTCAGGCGATCAAAGACCGGTTTTAGCCATTGTTCGAAGCTGTAGTCTGACCCTAGAGAAGTAAAAAGCAGATTGCCTAGATGCTTGAGGGGCAGCTCTGGCAAGTTGTCTGAAGGGGAAGGAAAGTTTTTCGCATCCTTAAACTCTGGCATACTGAGCATCTTGCCTTTGAGGTCAAAACGACGGCCATGATAGCGGCAGCGAATCTGCTTGCAAGGACCACCTTCCATCACGAGTAGGTTGCCACGATGGGTACAGACATTGGAGTAGCAGCCGGAATTACCCTCCTCGTCCGTGGTCAATAGGAGGGGTTCGTCTAGGTAGCCTTGCATGAGAGAAAAAGGCTGGGCAGCCCCAGGACCGGGCAAGTCAGAAACCAAACCTATGCAATGCCAGCTCTTGGCGAAAATAGCTTCTTTACAGCGGTCGAAAATGGCTTGTGAACGATAAAAGGAGGCGGGGAGGGTTTGCGCTTTGGTAATGTCGCGCTCGATCTTCAGATCTTCCACTTTCATGTCAATCATTAGCGTTTGTGTTCGCCTCTGTGGAGCAATTGCCGTTCCAATGTTGAAAATTGCGCAAAATGAGTAAGCCAAGCACGATTTTCACTTTGCCTGAGCCCGAGAAAATAGGGAGTTTCTTATGGTACTCACTTAAAATTCTCTTTATGAAAACACGATACGCTATTATGGCTGTACTCGGCATGAGTATTTTATCCATGCAAGCCCAGACCTATGATCCTTATCAGACGCCTTACCCCAAAGACATCAATGACACTTTGGAAGCCAATGCCGTCAAGGCACTCTTTCATGCTTCGGGGGATATGTTTTATGATTTGGAAGACAAGGCCTATTATCGCGTAGCCCCTCATGATAGTCTAAATACCCTATTTGCGGGTCATCTCTGGATGGGAGCGCTTGACAATAGTGGCAACATTCGGACAGCAGCTCAAACCTACCGGCAAAGTGACAACAACTATCAGCCCGGCCCCGTCTCTAATCTCTACGATAGCATTTACAATCAGCGTTATCATAAGGTCTGGAAAATCGATCAGGCTACAATCGATCAGCATATCGCCAATTGGCAAAGCTCCAATTACATAGTTCCCAATAGTATTGCTTCATGGCCTGCTCATGGGGATACGGCTCGCCAAGAAGCTTTTTATTTAGCTCCCTTTATGGATGTCAATGGTAGTGGAGTGTACGAACCTAGCCTGGGCGATTATCCCTTGATCAGAGGCGATCAGGCGCTTTATATCATCTTTAACGATGATCGATACAGTGCCTTTAGCCCGCTTAAAATCGAAACGCACCTCATGGCCTACGGCTTTGATTCTCCCAGCAGCCCGGCTCTCAACGAGTCTATTTTCTTGCATTATAAAGTGTTTAATCGTTCAGCGCAGCTGTACCTAGATGCTTGGATAGGCTATTGGTCAGACTTAGAGCTCGGCTATGTTTTGGACGATGATATGGGTACCGACTCAGCTCTCAATACCCTCTACGTTTACAATCGCGACAATATGGATGGCCCGCAATATGGCTTTGGGCAAAATCCTCCCGCTCAAGGTATCAGCATGCTCAATTTGGAGATGTCGGCTACCATGACCTATTATGTGGATTATACGGATGATTCGATTGGCGGCCCAGTGATTGGACCGGATTATTATCAGTTTTTGCAAGGAAAATGGAAGGACGGACAAAGCGTTACCCAAGGGGGAACAGGTAGAGGAGGCAGTCAAAGCACCACTTACTTTTTGAGTGGTGATCCAGTCAGTAACACAGGTTGGGTTGCCAATAATGGCTCCAATACTTTCTTTTCCCATGATTCCAAAGATATCCGAGGCTTACTTTCGCACGGCCCTTTTGTACTGGGGCCGGGTGAGTCGATCTGCATGGACCTAGCCTTGGTTTATGCGCGCGATCCTAATCAAGACAACTTGGCCAATCTGAGCCTGCTGCGGCAACGTATCAACGAAGTCCGCAATCATTACTTCTCTCAAAACGATAACTGCCTTAGCGCTCCTATCAATCGTCCGCCAAATTTATTGGAGGAGGATCAAGTGCTCCTTTTTCCTAATCCAGCCCAAGAAATCGTGCAACTGAGATGGGAAAATGATTTCGAGCAAATGCGCGTTTTTGACCTGCAGGGACGACTAGTTTATCAGCAAAAATTGACTGATCAAAAATACCTTCGCCTAAGTGTCAAAGACTGGGTACCGGGTTTTTACACCATAAAATTTACCGGCAATCGAACCCAAAGTCAGCAAAGGTTCGTAAAAACAGACTAGGGTTTACAGTGTGATCATGTGGTGAAAACACAACATGATTTTTGTAGAGGCAGTGCTTAGGGTACTGCCTTTTTGTTTTATCGCTGCGCGGAACGCTTGTCTCAATTATTGAATTTTTGAAGGTTTGATTTTTTGAGTCAGTAGGTCATTAATGATTCTCTCCCTCTATTCTTCCTTTCTCATGCTGCTTACCGCTGCGCGGAACGCCTGAATCTGAATCTCTTAACGCAAAAAGCCGCCCAGGACAAAAATCCGACAATTGAGGCACAAATCTTACATTGGTACAAGATTTCGTATTAAATAGCTAGCCAGACTATTTACCACCTACTACGTTCTTATATGGTTGCGAATACGATGCCTTTGCTGCGAAATGCCAAGAGATTTCGCTGGTACATTATCCCGATCCTTGTCCTCCTCACCCTTTCCGCCTTTCAAAATCAATTGCAAGAAGCTCAAGCTAGCGCCGCGGTACCGAGTGAGGATTTCGTCAATTTTGAATCGGGGCAAGTGCATCCGCTCGATATGACCCCCGATGGCACTAAGTTACTCGCGGTCAATACCGCCAATAATAGCCTGGAAGTATTCGAAATTTCTGCCGGAGGACTCATCTACCGGGCGAGCATTCCCGTGGGCGTAGATCCAATTACGGTGCGGGTTCGCAACAACTCAGAAGCCTGGGTGGTCAATGTCATCTCAGATGATATCAGCATAGTCGACCTCAATCTCAATGCCGTAGTACGAACGCTCTCTACCGAAAATGAGCCTTCGGATATTGTTTTTGCGGGTAGTCCGCTTAAGGCTTTTGTCTCCTGCGCAGAGCGGGAAAGTATTCAAATCTTCGATTTGAGTGATCTTAGCCAAGCCCCTCAAGAAGTACTCCTGATCGGAGAGCAACCTAGAGCCATGGCCGTGAGCCCAGACGGGATGACCGTTTACACTGCCTTCTTCGAATCAGGCAATCAAACCACCGTAATCAGTGGCAACACCAGTGCAGAGTCAGGCCTCACTTCGCCTCAAGGAGGCACCACGACTATTGCCAACGACATCACCAATACCAATGGACCTTATGGCGGAGCTGTACCGGTCCCCAATAATGGCACTGGCTTCCTGCCAGCGATGAACCCTAGTCTACCCGCCAAAACCAATACGCAAAGCTTGGTGGTTCGTAAGAATGCCGCCAACCAATGGCTGGACGACAATGGCGGTAATTGGACGAGTATCGTTAACGGAGGCCAAGGCATCCGGCAAAACGGCTGGGATCTCAAAGACCGAGATGTCGCAGTACTTAATGCCAATACCCTTGCCCTAAGCTATCAAAAGCATCTCGGCAATATCTTGATGGCCATGGCGGTTAATCCTTCTACTGGCAAAGTAAGTGTGGTAGGAACCGACGCCACTAACGAAATACGCTTTGAACCCAATCTCAATGGTGTCTTTCTACGCGTCAATATTTCTCAGTTTACTGCGGGAAACAGCGCAAACACGATTTCTGATCTCAATACACATATCAATTATAGTACCGCTTCTTCTCCCCTTGGGGAACGCCAAAAATCAATCGGGGATCCGCGAGGTATTGCTTGGAAGAGCAGCGGCAACGAGGGTTTTATTACCGGTATGGGCTCCAATAATGTCATTGTTATTGATGCCAATGGCAGTCGGACCTTGGCCCAACCGATAAGCGTAGGAGAAGGGCCCACAGGGATCATCTTGGACGAGAGTCGGGGACTAGCCTATGTACTCAACCGCTTCAGTGGCACCATTTCTAGCATTGATCTCAATACCTATCAGGAAATTGGGCAGTTAGGCTTTTATGATCCGACTCCTCAAGCGATCAAAACAGGGAGAAAACATCTTTACAATACGCATCTGGGCTCCGGTCATGGGCATATCGCTTGTGCTTCTTGTCATGTAGATGGTAAGTGGGACCGTTTGGCCTGGGATCTCGGCAATCCTGCCGGGGAGATGGATACGGTCAATAGCATCGCCTTTCATCCGCTCAAAGGCTTGAAAGTAACTCAGTCTCTCGTCGACATCCTCGACAAGGGCGAGGGGACCCTACACTGGCGAGGCGATAAGCAATCATTCTTTGATTTTGCCGGCGCTTTCAATCATTTACAAGGCACGGATGCCCCACTGGATAGCGCGGGTATGCAGGAGTTTGAAGATTTCCTGCGTTCGCTATATCATCCACCTAATCCCTACCGTCCATTCAGACCGATTACGGATTCGCCGACCATCCGTATGAAAAACGGCAAGATCAGAGGTACCGGGACCAACTTCCAGACGATCCAGACTTCTGTACCGCTATTTGTTTCGATCCAATTCAATTGTTCACTCTGCCACCTAGCCAATTCTGGGCGGGGAGAAGCTACCACTGATTATCTACAAAACGAAAATATCGCCGCAGATCTGCGGACGACTTATCGCAAACTGGGTTTCTATTATAACACAGATGAAAGCACAGCTGGATTTGGCATGTTGGCTGATGGCGTGATGGAAACTTGGTTTAATCAAGTCGGCGCTCCTGATTATTTGGGCGATTATCAGGCGGAAGTCTTGGCTTGGGCAGGCGGTATCGATTCTACCAATAGCGCTGCCAGCTTCCAATTTGCGGGGGTACATGAAGCGAATGATTCTCATGCTGCATTGGGCCTCCAACACACCCTCAATGGGAGCATCGGCACAGGCGCTGAGGTAGACGAATTACGAGATCTTGTCAACGAGTTTGACGAACTAGGGCTGATTGTCAAAGGCATCTATCAAGGCCAAGCCAGAGGATTTTATTTGACGGGAGGCAATAGCTATCAATCTGATTCTCTGGGTCAGACGGCCACCCACGCCCAACTCAAAAACGCTGCGCAAAACAATGGCGAGCCTTTGACATGGACCATTGTCCACAAGCAAGAAGAAATTCGGGAGGGAGTAGATCGTAACTCCAATGGTATTTTTGATCGAGACGAAGGCTTTAGTTTCCCAGTAGAATGGCTAGAGTTCACGGCTGTACAAGAAGGTGAAAATGGCTTACTGACTTGGATTACTGCAGCTGAGGAGGGCAATAACTACTTCATCGTAGAACGCTCAGTCGAAGGCAAAGCCTTTAGACGGATTGGAGAGCGAGAAGCTTATGGAGATACCCAATCTATCTCTACCTATACCTTCACTGATCGAAATATCCTCAGCCTTGGCACCGATAAAATCCGCTATCGTATCAAGCAGGTAGACCTTGACGGCGTTTTTTCCTATAGCAAAACAGTAGAGTTAAGCCTTAAGGGAGAGCTGCCGATTATCGTCCAAGCCTATCCCAATCCAGTATCTGATGAGCTTAATCTTCGATTGAAGGCCATAGAGGCCAGCTATGTCGAGTTAAGTATCAGTAATAGTATGGGACAGATCGTTTGGCGAGGCCAAAGTCAAAAGGAAGAAGAACAGATAGGAATCAATACCGCCAAATGGGCAGCTGGAGTATATTATCTCCGTGTGGAGAGTGATAATTATTCGGAGCTGATCAAAGTGGTCAAAAAATAGGTACTGCTTCGCAGAACGCTGGTCTTTAAAATCAAAATGATTGAAAATCCTTTTCCTCCCCCTGCCCCCTCCAAAGGGGGATAGGGTTTTACAAACCGTAGTTTTTCCCCCTTCGGAGGGGGATTAAGGGGGAGGAATAAATTGTACCTTTTTCAGAAAAGGAAGATAAGCGTTCCGCGCAGCGGTCCTCCTAAGCCTAATGACTGACCTGAAAGGACTTACTAATTTGTTGGGAGTTATTGGAGAGGTTGAGGTGATAGACTCCTGTTGGCCAATCGCTCACTTCTAATTGCATATCGGTAAGCAATCCCATCTCACCACGGGTGATCAGTTGCCCAGATGAGTTGAGCACCTGATAGGCAAAATCATTTTCTAGCGCGCCCGCCAACTTAAAGGAGATGACATCAGTCGCAGGATTGGGAAATGCCACCAATTCGAGGGAAATATCGCTATTGGGAGCTAGTTCGAGCAACTTAGAGTAACTGGATGCCCCATCCATATCGAGCTGCTTGATACGATAATAGAGGATATTTTGACCCGTGTACTTGGCGTCAAGATCGGTGAATGCATACTGTTGCGTTTCCGTACTATTGCCAGCAGCCTCTACTCGGCCAAGACTTTGAAATAGCTTTCCATCTATGGAGCGTTCAACGATAAAAGCCTTAGTGTTCATCTCTGTGATAGTCTCCCAGTCGAGGACAGCATCAGAATTTTGCCAATTGATATTTAGGGCTCCCCACTCGACAGGCAGCGAATTGCTATTGCTGAAAAAGGTTAGATCTCCAATCCCAAAGCCATGCACTCCGGTACCACAGAGGTCGCAATTGCTCCATTCAAAGACAAGCTTGTCTATCATACGACTGGAAGAGAAATTGACCCCCGCGGCTACATCCGCATAAGAAGTTCCAGGTACTACGGCATCGATCGTACCACTTCCGCGTTCTTCCCAACTAGGATTAGTAGTGCTACTAAAGGTGGGATAGATAATAGTCCCATCCGTCTCATCTTCCGCGTAAATTTTAAGTTTATCACCACTGTACCAATTGCCATTGATGTGATAGACATCAAAGGCGAGTTCGGCAGGAATTGCAGGATCAATTTGTACTGTAATGCTAATACTTTCACTGGCACTCATGCCAGGATTGACGTAGTGACTCAAGGCTTCTTCTGATCCCCCAGTAAAAAAGGTTTGGATATTGGGAGTCGCTCCAGGTCCCATTACCGCCAATTTGCTATGAGTGCCGGAGTATATAAACTGGAATTCTGTCCCAGAGCCATTTACATCAGTAATCTTTCGATTGACTGAGCCAGTGCTCCAATTGGAGGCATTGCTCCAATCTAATTTGTATTTAACAAACTCATTGCTGCATGAATTGCAGACAGGTTCCCAATGCAAATCACTGATGGTGGTGCTTTGGGTACTATAAAAGGCCGCAACCACTGTTAGCAGCGTAACTAAACCGCCAATAGCAAGCGCTTGTCTGGACAAGAGTATTTGAGAGGAGGGTTTTATCTTAAGCATGTGCTGCCTCAGTTTCTTGGGAGATTCTCACGAAGTAGCAAGGGAAAGAAACTTTGACCAGAAACCCATTCAAGGGAACTGATATGTTAACACATGTAATAAGGAAAGGAAGTTTGGAGTCAGAGCTTAGTTTTTTCGGGCACGCATTTCGGCCTTGCGCATCGGCATCCCATCGATTAAGGGGAATAACTGGGCTTGAGAGAGTGTTTTTTGCCTTAAACGCAGTTTTTCGCCTCCATCTTTCCCAATCAAGAGTACGACAAAATCCTGCTCAGAAACTTGGTATCGATCACGTAAGTATTGAATTTCGGAAGGCTTTAATTGTACTTCACCCGCATTTCCAGACTGAGGAAAGATGGAAAATAATACAAGCTCGCGTTCGGCCCAGCCGTCTCCCATAGCTTCAATCGCCCTGGTCTGAGCCTCGTATAATTCAGTATCAGAGGAGGTCGAAAATACTAGCACTAAACGGTTTTGCCATTGGTATTTGGCCAAGGGATTATGGGAGCTGAGCATAGAAAATGAGAGCAGTAAGAGGAGAAAAGCCTTCATAGTATGCTAACCTTCGCGGCAAAGAAGTGTTTGGATAGCCCCTTCTATAAACTAACATCTCTTACTCTCCCCAGCTCAAGGACTCGGAAAGTAAGAGATGCAAGATTAATGCTTTTTGATAGGTTTAGCGGTTGCGACCGTACTGCTCGTGGCTGGAAACCCAGTCAGAAGACGAGATCGCAGAAGCAAGCGACAATTCACCGGCGAGTACCGCGCCAGCAACAATCTCCGCAAACTTTTTGACCCCTCCTTTGCCATAACAACCAAGGGTTTCCAGGCATTCGCGTTGGGTTGCGAGGCCTGTACCACCGCCATAGGTTGCGACAATCAGGGACGGGATGGTAATCGAAATATAGAGATCGAGATTTTCTCTCAGCTCAGTATACATGATGCCTGCCGAGGACTCAGAAACGTTAGCGACGTCCTGACCTGTGGCGATGAAAATCGCAGTGATAGCGTTCGCAGAATGCAGACCATTATTATTTGCTCCAGAAAGAATCGCACCCACATTGGCGACCCCACTATGGAAACTCAAAGTCCGCGTATCAACCCGCATATGCTGCTGCAAGACATCGTGCGAAATCACGGCTTCGGCGGTAACGCGTTTGCCACG
>CAZHOC010000047.1:0-6327 GCA_964534295.1 uncultured Bacteroidia bacterium
AGGACAATCAATACAGTGTTGACAATCGGAAATTGCCGAGTGGGGATACTATCGCGAATCGGAAACATGCTATAAAATTAAGCATTGCTTAGGAATAGATTTGCAGACTAAGGCATTTTGGGAGAGTTTTGTAGCCTAAGATTTGACCCATGCGTATTTTTCTATTCCTTCTAGGAACGCTTCTTCTCGCTTGCCAAAGCACCGAGTCTCAAAGTCAAAAAGCCCCAGAAGTACCGGCTGAGGCGGTGAGCACTGTTGCGGAAAGCAAAGCTGATATACCCAAAATCATTGTCTTTGGGGGCAATTTTCTAGTAAAGAATCCTGCCATTGAAGCCCGCTTGCAAGATGTGCTCCCCAACAGTCTAGCTGCTAATGGATTTGAGCGTGAAATCATTGATTGGGGACGTAAGGATTTGTTGTTGGGCGCCCCTGACGAACGCTTAGCCCCGATGCTAGATTCGATCATCAAACAACAGCCCGAATGGGTCATATTGGGATTTGGAGTAGATGAAGTATGGCGAGAAGATATCGCAGTGCAGGGCTTTGCGGTAGATTTGCAGGGGATGTTACTAGCTTTGCACAACGCCAATATCAAAAGTTTGATTTTGACGCCCAATAATCCCTCTCCAGATGCTTCTAAGGTAATTTGGGCTAGGGGAGAAGAGATTTCTCGGGTAATCCGTGAAGTTGCCATTGAAAACTTTAGTACCGTCGCCGATTTTTGGAATTTTTGTGAAATATACGCTACTCAAAGCGGCAATCAGCCACAGGATTTATTGCTGGACGATCGCTATCCTAATGAGGCCGCCCATCAATTTATCGCGCAAGAAGTTACCGCCCTATTGTCCTTCAAAATTGGCACAGAGTAAGTAGTCAATCATGTAATGTTACTGAAATAAGGAATTTCTTAATGTTCGTAGCGGGTGTTAGTTTATAGTTTTAACACCTAATGCAAACATGGTGAAATCATTCTTGCTCTTATTTTGCTTTACCCTAGTATTTACAGCTGCGCTGAACGCTCAGTTTCTGAGGCCCCAGGCCCACAGCGTCCTCTCTCCCAACGTCATCTTTCTCGAGGTGATGGGCAATGGAGGTAAGCTCTCGCTCAATTATGAGCAAATGTTCCTGCAAACTGATCACATTGCCGCCACCGGTAGGTTTGGCATTGCTGCCTTCCCAGAAGGGGAAGGAGTGATCGATTATGGCATCCCGGCTACCCTAAGTTTTCTCGCCGGAGCAGATCACATTTATGGCGAGATTGGCGGCGGTACTCGCATAGCCTTTGACAACAATTGGCTCGAAGATGGCTTCGAAATTGTGCCCACCGGTATATTGGGGGTCCGGTATCATCCCGATAAGAATGGGGGAATCTTTTTTAAGATCGCTTACACCCCAGCTTATCAAGAAGAGGCTATCCGACATAGTGTAGGCTTTGCCATAGGTATCGGCTTGGATAGATAAGATAAATTAAAGCAGTGAGTCGCGTGATAGTCCGAAACTTTTGGGCTATCACGCTATTTTTTTTGCCGAGCGATAAGCGTTCTGCGAAGCAGGCCCAAAAGGAAAAATCGCGACTAAATACCCCCCAAAAGTCCAAATTCCTGCAAAATGGTGAAAAATGGGAAGTAATTGGTGAAAAATGATACGAGCCCATGAAGTAAATAATAGAGCTTTGTTGATGTACCGAATGAGTAACCCAAAGACACACATCATTCGAAAGGAGAATGCCGAAAATCCTAAAGAGAGTAGGTACAAACATCAACCCTTTTTAAACGTGAAAAATCTAGTTAATCTTTTTGTCTGCTTAGTTTTCTCATTAGTAACTATTTCTCAAGTATCCGCGCAATGCGAAAACAATTCACTTAGCTCTAAAGAAAGAGGAAAGGTTATAGGACATTTTTTTAGCGGAGATTCATTTGGCCAGAGCTTTATTGCTGATGCTAGCTGTAGCTCGGACGGAAACAATGCCTTCACTGAATTCACTTTTTGGGGCAGTGGCAACAGCCCAGTTCGTTATAAGCTCGAAATTTTTGAAGGAGAATCAGTATCCGCCTCAAAACGAATCTATGTGGATGATGAGCTATCTTCTAAGCCCGCTAATTTTGGAACTGAAATCACCTTAAAACTCTCTGAAGCAGTACCCTTTCAAGCAGGTTCTCCCTACACTTTTAAGCTTACTGTCACGGGAGGTAATCTAATGGTAGGTCGCGCGAGCAATGTCGTATCTGGAGGCAAGGCATATGCCAATCCAGTGAGTACAACCTCAAAAAATTCGGCTGCTTTTACCGGTTTTAGCTCGGCTTATGATTTGCCTTTCCGCTTGGGTACTGGAAGTACTGCTCAAGGTTGCGGAGGTGTCGAAATTACTTTGCTGCCTTCTTCCTCTCCTAATGTTTACAAAATAAAGGTTGATGGTTCTGGTTTTCCCCACACTTTGGAAACAGCTCAACTTAGTGTCGAAGGAGGAAATTGTACTTCATGCCCTCCTATCGCAAAGAATGCGGCTAATCAACAAGCGGAATGGACGATCACTGACACCAATGGCGCTCAACCTACAAAAATTGTTTTCACAAACTACACCGGTAGTTGCAGTGGGACAGAAGTAATCTTGGAATAAGTTTAATTGACAGGAACCATTTCTAAAATTTAGTGCCGCCAGTCTGTATTTCACAGCTGCGGCACTTTTGTTATTTATATCCTTGATGAGCGTTCCGCGTCGCGGAACGCTTAACTCTCCATCATTAATGTCCACCACCGCCCATAGGCATAGCTTCATCTGCATTATCGGAAACAGGCTCCCGTAAGCGTAAGGCCAGCGCGCCAGCAATGATGAAAAATACGCCCCCGAACAAAATCGCGTTGATGGCACTATCCCCTAATAGGTTTTTGTAAATCGGACCAAAGGTAAGGGTTTGAATTCCCATCGGGATTACGATCATCATATTTAATATACCCATGTAAACGCCACGACGCTCTTGAGGGACAATCTTTGACACCATAGAATAAGGAATTCCCATCATGGCGGCCCAGCCAATCCCAAAGAAGACCATGGGCATGAGGACTAGCATAGGATCGGCAATATTCGGTATCGCCAACATGGCAATCCCCGTAAGAAAGAGACTGCCTACATAGACCGTTTTGTTACCAAAACGCATCGCTAAGGGCACAAGAGCGAGCGCTACGATCATGGTGGTGATATTGTAAGTGGTATTCATTTTGGCTGCCTGACTAAGGGCCTCAGAGCCATCCATACCCATCGATTCTCGGAAGAGCGGAGCAATATACTGCCAGTAGATAAACAAGGCATACCACTGAAAAAGGTAGACGCCGGAAAGCTTCCACATGAATTGAGGCATTTCCTTGATCGCCTCGATAATTTCGTTGAATGGAGCACTAATCCGAGCGGATAGAGGCGCTGAATTATGGCGTTTCATCTCGGCGAGCTCCTCATCAGAGGGGGGAATCTCAGGCGTTTTAAGCACAGACCAAAGGATAGTTGCTACTGATAATACGGCCCCAATAAAGAAGGAGTAATACAACCAGCGTGGTATCGAATCTACATTTTCGGTCGCGATCTCCCCACCGCCAAACCAGTCCTGAAACAAGAAGATGGAAGCATTGGCCAATACGATCCCCGCCCCTACAAAAAGACTTTGCATTTGATAGCCTAAGCTGAGCTGCTTCTCCGGTAATTTATCCCCTACAAAAGCGCGATAAGGTTCCATGGCCATATTGTTGCCAACGTCAAGGATCCAGAGGAGACCTACGGCAAACCAAAGGGCTGGACTAAAAGGAAAAGCAAACAAACATAAGCTGCCGATCAAAGCGCCAATCAAAAAGAAAGGTTTACGTCTTCCCCAACGTGGCGACCAAGTCTTGTCTGAGATCGCCCCAATAATGGGCTGAATGATAAGGCCTGTCACCGGCCCCGCGATGTTAAGAAGGGGCAAATCTTCTGGGCTAGCTCCCAAGAAGGAAAAGATCGGGTTGACGGCTGTTTGCTGGAGGCCAAAGCTAAATTGGATGCCTAGGAAGCCGACATTCATATTGAATATCTGCCAAAAGCTAAGGCTCGGTTTCGCTATTTTCATGTGGATTCGTTTTAGTAGTAGTCCTTGTTGAATAGAATGGGTGGGCTAGCTGAGTCGAAAACGATTTAGTACAATAAAAAACGGGATATCAATTGATATCCCGTCCAGTAGTGGTATGTTTTCGCAGATTTCAGTAGTCCTTATTGAGTAGTAATCGTATCTAAGATAAGATTTCCTCGCAAATATTGAAATCTTCTAATTTATTTATTGCCCTCACTGCTAGCTTGTTCCTTGCTGCTTTTCTCCTCTTTTTCAGCCTGGCCATTTTGCAGGAATTCAAGATTCGCGATGACATAATTTCCTACTCTTTCCCCTTGGGCAACGCCTTCATCAATCGCCGGGCGGTAGTGAATTCCACCATATAGACGGCTAACCGCTGCTTCTTGAGAAGCGGCTAAGAAAGAATCATATGAGCGAACTGGCAAGTCAAATTCTACCTCAGTAGAGTCTGCAAAGCCATAGCTATCCCCAAACCAATTGGTGAGTGTTAGCGCAGCAGCAGTAGAAATGACACTATGACCAGAAGTATACTCTGGGAAGGGAGGCGTTTGCAACAATGGTCGCCAATCGGGATCGATATGTTCGTTGATTACCGTTTCAGGGCGGATCAAGTTAGAGCGGTATTTTTCGTCCCAGCAGCTGATAAAGGCATCTGCTAAGGCGATGGATACGCTGGTGTAAACAGCCACTGATTTCATCAAGTCAGCTTCTTCTTTACGAAGCACCTGAGAAGTAATGCCCATCCAGTGTCCACCGGGGCTGATTTTTTTGATGGCATATACTACGTGTCCGATATGCTCGGTTGCAAAAGGATTACAATCCCAAAACTCAGCAATTTCTTCGGTTTCTGGAGTACGATCTTTGACCGCTGTGTAGACCTCCATCAATTCTTCGTAAAACTTACTGCTTTTATCCAAGCCTTTGCCATCAGGATTCATCGCGAGAGCTGTAGGCCTTACGGGAATAAACTGAGTCGCAGAGTCAATGATAAAGGGGCGGATGGTATTCCAATGAGGTTCGATCGCATCCATGTAGTCAGGAGGCGTAGGCGTCCAACGGCCTACTGCTGTAGTTACATTGTAGCGTGGGGCGGTACGAGTCTCTTTGTAATTGTCTTTGTCAGCCCAGGCGGTAATATGAGCTGCTACTTCATTTCCATATGCTATGGAACGCTCAAACACATCCTCTGGCATGCCTGTCGCTCTAAACTTGGCATATATCTCGGTTTCGAAGGCCTCAATTTTTTCTTGCGAGAATACCAGTTTGCGCTTCATTTTGAGGAAGGCTTGCATTGCGGCAAGGGAGTGATTGATCTCCTGGCTAGCGTCTGGTTGAGGAACCGGACTGAGATCGGTCAATTGACCGGCTAAGCTTTTGTACTCAGGGAAGGCAGGTTGGAGCGCTTCATAAGCGGCAATATTGCAATAGCTATATACACGACTGGCTACCGGTGGCGAAAAAATATCATGCACCATGATATCGGTGAGATCTTTTTGCGCTACGTGATAGAAGCCTGGATTCGCGGCTGCTTTATTATAAACTGAAGGGTCTACTTGCTGTCCACAGGCGAGCCAACTAAGACTAAAAATCGCCACCATTCCCATCAGACCAAGGTATTTATTCATGTCCTAAATTATCTTTTGCTGCAAAAATAGCGAAAGCTGCATATTTGCTCAAAATAAATCAGGATTATAGTATTATAAGCAATGATTATAGTCATTTGATACCATTGGATCAAAGCTCTTTGGTAAGATGGAGTACTACTCCGTCTCCCATGATGACCTTATCTCCGTAATCCAAAGGCTGGTCATCGGCAAATAATCCTCTGCCATCTGGAATGTAACCTCTTTTGACATAGAGGATTTGGGCGGCGCCATAGCCTTTAAGCATACCTACGCCTATGCCGCAAGTTGGGGATCTCAGTTTGACGCGCCTTTCGGCCTCATCCATCAAAGCATTGCCGATGCCTTGGCGTCGGTATTTTTCTAACACATTGAAATCCACGATTTCGGGGATGTTTTCCTGCTTAAAGGGAGCATAGTTTGATTCCCACATGATGGTCAAGTAGCCAGCAAACTCGCCGGCTAAATCCGCAATAATCACATCACGGGCACCACTTTCCTGGAGCTGATAATAATACTCGTACTGTTTGACTGGTTTTTCCCAGCCTTGGGCTTTGAAGGCTAAACTAATCGCTTCGCAGTCTGCGAGGGTAATTTTTCTGAGGTTGAGCTTT
>CAZHOC010000047.1:6343-13571 GCA_964534295.1 uncultured Bacteroidia bacterium
GCTTTTGCACCTTGCTAAGATTAATGTACAAGTCACTATACCGAAAAACAGGGATGAGCGTTCCGCGTCCCGAAAGCTTTCGGGAGTAAGAAATAAAAGGGATACCCACCTCAAAAGTAGGTATCCCAATGCAATGGTTAAATAAAGACTTAGTCTATTCCGAGCGTGTAAGACTAATGAGCGAAATAATACCTGCTCCCACACTAACAATCGTCGCGCCCACAAGAAAATTTAGCTTGTTATTGATCTTGCGAAGGAGATTTTCCTCTTGGGTCAATGGAGTGCGGGCCGCCACCATTTTTTCGGACAGCTTGATTTTGCCTTCGCCTTCTAACTTTTTGAGGTATTTGTAATCGGTGCGGACAGTAATGCCTTCCCTCTCGATGACAAGAACCCCAAAAGATTCTTTGTAAGGCACGATATCGCCAGCTTCAAAACTGATGGAATCGAGTACGGTCTGTGCGTTCAGTCCCGTAAAAGTGATGGATCCTAGGACTTCAAATTGGTCCTGCTGCGCATAGCTCGATAGGGCGGATAGGCTAAAGAGAATGAGAAATAGATTTTTCATTTTGATTGTGATTTTATGTCTTGACTATTCCTTCTGCCAAGGATCAGATGCAAGTCTTTTGTGCTGAATTCATCCTTTATCTTCCTCTCGTTGTGCTGGTGATTGCCCCGCCTCGGATGAGTTGCCTCAATATCGTCAATAGAGCTAGTACCGCACAAATAGAGCATTCTTCATAAGAAAGGGCTGATTAGTAGGTGATTGAAGCAGCTGGCATTACAGATGAGCGTTCCGCGCAGCGAGATAAAAAAAATATCGCGATGCATAGGGGGGGACAAAATGGGCTTTGTCTTAGAGACAGAAATTCACTTCAGACAAACACAGAAACTTTAATTCATACTAAGATGAAAACCATTAAAATCAGCTTCTTCCTCAGCATCCTAGCGATCAGCCTTTTTTCTTGTGATCCCCAAACGGTCAATCCCAAAGAAGAGCCGGACATGGAAGCAGCTCAGGCCATTATCGCTGCCGAAGCCAATTTTGACAATGTGATTCAATTGGTTGATTTTACCTTGGCTACCCTTGGCCCCAAGAAGACCAGCACCTTTTGCGCAGACATCACAGCAGACACCGCCGCTAAGGAAATCATCATCGACTTTGGCTCTGGTTGTACCAATAATGGGGTAACCCGCGCTGGCAAAATTATCATCAATTACATCGGCCGTTATCGTCAGCCAGGCTCAGTATTTAGCATCACCTTTGATGCCTATCAGGAAAATGGCGAGCAGCTAGATGGTACGCTTTCTATCTCTAGCTTTGACCGAAATGCCGCCAATCAACTCTTTTTCACCGTCAGCATCATCAATGGCAAGGTCACCAAAGCTAATGGAGATGAGGAAGGATTTGATGGGAGTCGCACCATGACTTGGGTGGCCGGAGAGAATACGCCCCTTGATCCTACGGATGACGAACATGAGTTTACCGGTTATGCTGGAGGTTACAATGCTCAAGGCCAAGCCTACAATATTGAAATCAAAACACCACTACTTTATAAAGTAAGCTGTCTCATTGCTGGTAAATCATTGCCTTCAAGCGGTAGTCTAGAGATCAGTTCTACAGAGTTTAACGGCCTATTGGAGGTTGACTATGGTACCGGCGCTTGCGACAATGACGGCAGCATCCTTTACAATGGTAATAGTTTCCCATTCAGTATCTGATGAATCGTTTAAAGTGCTTCATTATTATTCCATCATTGCTCATCACTTTCTGTTTGGGCTGTCAGGAGGCTGGTCTCGCACCTTTGTGTGAGACCCCTTCCTTCTTTTCGGACTATGCCGAACGCAAGTTCAAGATGGGTTTTTCGACTTGGAGTTTTGGCCCTGATGAAAGTGATCGACGCGAGACCTATCAGTTTATCAGCAAACATGCGGATGTCTACTCTGAGCAAATTGATGAATACATACCCTGGCGCGCATTAGAAGCCAATGCTCCTTTGCCGGAGGCATTGCAAGCGGATTTAGATTTTCGCTTCGCGCAACGCCCAGTCGGCCATGACTTATTGCTCTCAGTGAGCTTACTAAATATCGATCGCAGTGATTTATTAGCAGATAGCGATGGCTATCGGCCTGCTTATGAGGGCTTAGATGATGCCAAGATCGCGGAGGCTTATGAAGCTTATCTGCGGCAACTTTTAGATCACTTTCAACCTCAATACTTGGTGATGGCCATGGAAGTGAATGAACTCTATCTGCATGATCGAGCTAAGTGGGAAGCTTATAAAAATCTTAGCGCCAAGATTCGCACCAATCTCAAGGCTAGTTACCCCGAAGTCTTACTCTCTGAATCAATCACTCTACATAATTGGTTTGAAGCGGAAGGAGACGAAGCTGCGTCTTATCTCGAAGAATTATCCAGTTATGTCAATCAATTAGATTTTGCTGCCATCAGCTTTTATCCCTTTTTCAAAGGACAAAAGAGAGCCCGACAATTTCAAAAGAGCTTCGATTTTCTACATGATCAGATCAATATTCCCATCGCTTTTGTGGAGACCACTCATCTAGCTGAGGATTTGAGTGTGCCTTCCTACGAAATAGATATTCCCAGTAGTGAATGCGAACAAAATGAATATTTAGAGACGCTCCTCCTCAATGCTCAAGTAAATGAATATTTATTCATTATCTGGTGGTCGCATCGCGACTACGACCGCTTATGGGAGATTTTTCCGGAAGAGGTAAAAGACATCGGTAAACTGTGGAGGGACACAGGGCTGATCGATGAAAATGGGGATGAGCGCATTGCTTACCGGACTTGGGAACTGGTGAGGAGGTGAAAGAAGTTGTTGAAGGGTTGAAGAGTTGAATTTTTGATTTAACCACTTAACAACTCAACAACTCAACAACTCAACAACTCAACAACTCAACAATTTTTCTCTGCCTCCCTTCTGGTTTCTAAGATTGACTTTCCTACCTTTGCCGCATGAAAATTTTGCTGATCGGATCAGGCGGCCGGGAACACGCCCTAGCCTGGAAAATGGCCCAATCTCCCAATTGTGAACATATTTTTATCGCCCCTGGCAATGCCGGGACTGGTAAAATAGGTACCAATATCAGTATCGACGTCTCAAACCATGAGGCGGTAGCCAATTTTGTCAGTACCAAAGGGATTGATATGGTCGTAGTCGGGCCTGAGCAGCCATTGGTAGAAGGCATCGCTGATTCTCTACAAGCCAAAGGCATAGCCGTGGTCGGTCCTAGCCAGGAAGCCGCTCAACTCGAAGGCAGCAAAGAATTTTCTAAGCGCTTCATGCAAAAGTATGGCATTCCTACGGCGGCTTATGCAGCCTTTGATTCTCATCAAGAGGCAGAAGCCATGGCTTTTATTGATCAGCAAAATTTGCCCGTTGTGGTCAAGGCCGATGGCCTAGCAGCAGGTAAAGGCGTGCTGATTTGTGAGACTCACGATCATGCCAAAGAAGTTACTCGCGAGATGCTCGGTGGCCAAGCGTTCGGCGAAGCCGGCACCACTGTAGTGATCGAAGAATTTCTTAAGGGCATCGAGATCTCCATTTTTGTGCTTACCGATGGTGAGCATTACCACCTTTTGCCTTCTGCCAAAGATTATAAACGCATTGGGGAAGGAGATACCGGACTCAATACAGGTGGAATGGGGGCAGTTTCTCCTGTTCCTTTTGCCGATGAGGATTTTGTCGCCGCGGTAGATAGAGAGATCGTCCAGCCCACCATTCGCGGTATCCGAGAAGAAGAACTTGACTACAAAGGCTTTATTTTTATCGGCCTTATGGTAGTTGAAGGTAAAGCATATGTGCTAGAATATAACGTTCGCATGGGCGATCCTGAGACCGAAGTGATCATGCCTCGCCTTGATGCAGACCTCTTGGATCTGTTTGAAGGTGTAGTCAATGGCAATCTAAACGAAAAAGCCCTTGCCATTTCCCCTAAGACTTGTACTACCGTAATGCTGGTTTCGGGCGGCTATCCAGGCAGCTATCCTAAAGGCAAACTGATGACCGGTTTTGACAAAGTGGAGGACTCTATTCTTTTCCATGCAGGTACAAAACAGACCGAAGAAGGGGTCCTAACCAATGGCGGTCGCGTAATCGCGATAAGTTCGCTAGGCGACAGTATTGAGGAGGCAGTAGGCCAATCTTTGCGCAATGCCGAAAACATCTCCTTTGACGGTAAGTTTTATCGTCGGGATATCGGTCAAGACCTACTCAAATGAAAAAAATAATTTACTTCATCACCTTCTCCCTAATGCTTGCTTGTGCTGGGGAGGACAAGACTGCTGTAACCCAAGCTAATCTTGCAGCAGGTTCATATAGGGTCGAACTACAGCTTGGGCCTGAGCAGACCCTGCCTTTTGAATTGAGTCTCAAACAAGTCGCCGAACAGTGGCAAGTCATTATTCACAATGCTGCTGAAAATATAGAGGTGGATGACGTGAAACTTACCCAAGATTCCCTTTTCATTCGGATGCCTGTCTTTGACTCGGAGTTTCGATTGAGCATAGATTCAGATAAACAACTTTCAGGAGCCTTTTTCAATTATTCTCGTGGCGTGGATTATCAAATTCCGGCAAAGATGTTTCCGAGCGATCAGGCTCGTTTTGAAAGTGCGGATGCGAATTTTGAAATTGACGGCAATTGGGAAGCCGTCTTTAGCGATAATTTGGAAGATGAATATCCTGCTGTAGGCGTTTTTAAGCAGGAAGCCGATTATGTAAGCGGGACTTTCCTGACAGAGACGGGTGATTATCGTTTTCTCGAAGGGGCCGTCAATGGGGATAAGCTGCAATTGGCTTGCTTTGATGGGGCTCATGCATTTTTGTTTGAGGGCCAATTAGACGGAGACACCCTGCGGGGAACGTTTTGGTCTGGCAATCATTGGGAGGAACCTTTTTGGATGGTCAAAAATGCTGAAGCGAGCTTGCGTTCTCCGGAGGAGCTTACCTATCTCAAAGAAGGCTATGAAAAACTGAGCTTTGATTTCCCTGATCTGACTGGGAATCCGGTTTCCCTAGAGGATGAACGCTTTCAAGACAAGGTGGTGCTGATCCAAATTATGGGTTCTTGGTGCCCCAACTGCCTAGACGAAACCCAGCTCTACAAACAATGGTACGATCGCTACCATGCGGAGGGCTTAGAAATCGTGGCCTTAGCTTTCGAGCGGAGTAGAGGAGATTTGGGCCTCGCCCAACGCAATGTCCAACGCCTCGTCGACAAGCTCGAACTGGAGTATCCTTTCCTCATTGCCGCAGCCGTCAATGACAAAGATATCGCTAGTGAAAAACTCCCCATGCTCAATAAAATTATCTCCTATCCGACCAGTATTTATATCGATCGAAAGGGAGATATTAGACGCATTCATACCGGATTTAATGGTCCTGGCACTGGTGATATTTACCTTCGCTACCGCGAGGATTATGAAGGCTTTATCGAAAAGCTATTGGCTGAGTAATTTCACTCTGTAGACCGCATTGCGGGCGGTGATGTAAAGATATCCATCTTCGCCAAAGGCTACATTGGTCGGGATTTGAGGCAGCATAAGCGTACCCAAATATTTGCCTGTCGGATTGAAGAGCAAGAGTCCTCCCGGCCCCGTACAATAGAAATAGCCCTTACTGTCAATCTTCATGCCGTCTGGATTGCCTACCAAATAGGGATTCGGCGGTTTGAGAAACTCCATTCGTTGGTCTAGGGTACCGTCCTCATTGATTCCATAACGAAACCAAGCTTTATAGGTGCGATCTATATTGAGGGTTCGGGTTCGCTCCTTAAATTGATTGTTACCAACATAGAGAAACTGCTCATCTGGCGAAAGGACGATCCCATTGGGACGATAAAGAGAAGTGTCCACCACGATCAATTTTTTGCCTTTGAGCAAGTAAACGCCATTGAAACTAATCTCCTTATCTGGATGGTAATCCCACTTGTCAGGTCCACTGCCTAATCCCCAAGGAGGATCAGTGAAATAGATATTGCCATTGCTATGGATGGCGAGGTCATTGGGACTATTGAGTTGTTGGCCTTTGTATTTGTCTGCTAGTACTTTTTCTTTTTCGCCTAGGCGAACGACTTGTCTCTTCCCATGTTGCACGGCGATGAGATTTCCTTGGGCGTCAATGGCTAGGCCATTGCTGTTGCCCGAAGGATTGAGGTGAACGCTAAATCCTTTCCCTTCCTCCCAACGGTAGATGGTATTGCGTGGAATATCGCTAAAAAGCAGATACCCGTCCGGATGCCAAACAGGGCCTTCGGTAAAGCCAAAAGTGTCTCCTAGCATTTCCACCTGGGCCTCGGGCGGGAATATCTCTAGCATCTCCTCCTCATAGACCAGCATTTTACCCGCTCCGGCTGGCTCCGCGAAATATTGCCAAAGGTTGTATATCGGTTGATGCCGATCTGGCTTCCGGCGGACTCCTGTAGGGTCAAAGCTAGGATCTTTGGGTTCAGGATCCTCTAAATTGAGAGTATCATTATATGCTTCTTGATGTGCCTTTAATTGGGCATACAAGCGATCATAGGTTGCTGGATGTGCCTTTCTTTCTAGCGACCGCAGCTCATAAGGGTCATTTTCCAAGTCAAAAAACTGGGTAATACCTACTCTCGGATAGACGATCATTTTCCAGCGATCATCACGGATTGCGCGCTGAGTAGTGCCATAAGTAGTGAAGAGGTACTCTCTCACGCCTACCTCTTCCTCCTTTATGATGGGGAGGAGACTTTTGCCTTCCACCCCTTGGGGAACGCTTATCCCTAGCATATCGCAGAGGGTAGGGTAGAGGTCGTAGAGGTAGACAAGGGCATCCTGCTTCTGACCTTTGGGCAGGCCCGGCCCTGCGATGATGAGTGGACTGTGCATACCCGGCTCGTATAGGTTTTGTTTGCCGAGAAGGCCATGGCTGCCTATGCCCAAACCGTGATCGCTGCTAAAGATGATGATGGTGTTTTCATCTAAGCCCTCTTCCCGCAATTGCTGAAAAATACGCCCAATTTCATCATCTACCTGTGTGATCATAGCGTAGTAATCTGCGATTTGAGATTTTAGCTGGCTTTGGGTACGGGGCCACGCGCCTAGTACTTCGTCCCTGATCAGCATGGGCCCAATATCAAAGGGATGTTGTTCCATCGCATCAGGCGGCAAGGGTATGCCAGCAGGGTCATAGCGTTCGGCGTAGGCGGGCAAAGGACTACGAGGATCATGC
>CAZHOC010000048.1:0-11774 GCA_964534295.1 uncultured Bacteroidia bacterium
CTGGTAAGAGTAAAAGACGAAGGTCCAGGCTTTGATCCTAAGAGTTTACCGGATCCTACCGCACCCGAAAATCTTGTCAATATTGGAGGTCGAGGCGTCTTCTTGATGCAACACCTTTCGGACGAGATGAGCTTCTCTGACGATGGGACTGAGGTCGAAATGATCTTCAATATTTAGAAATCTTCCCTTAAAATATACAGGTGCTTTTCCCAGAAAGGCACCTGATTTTGCATGTAAAGAGATGTCTGAAACCATTCTTTTTCACTCTGAGGAGATTGACTTCAACTTGACTGATGCCGAGAAAGTAAGCCAGTGGCTAATGACCTTAGTCGCTCAACATGAGCAGTCGGTGCATGAATTGAACTACATCTTTTGCTCTGATGAGTATCTCCTCGGTCTCAATAAGCAGTACTTGGAGCACGATTATTATACCGATATCCTCACCTTCCCCTACGAACATCCCGAGGATAAAGGCCTTTGGTCCGACATCTATATCAGCATTGATCGCGTTCGCGAGAACGCTCAGTCCTTTCAATCTAGCTTTGAAGATGAGCTCCATCGAGTCATGGCTCATGGTGTTTTGCACCTCTTGGGCTTTGATGATCATGGCGAGGCAGAACCTGAAATGCGTCAGCAAGAAAAGAATGCCCTCGCTCTGCGGCAGTTCTAAATGTTCCACGTGGAACCTTTTTACTTCACTTCCTCTATCTGATCTGAGTTTTTTAGATGTTCCACGTGGAACATTTTGCCCCTCCTCTACCCTGCCTATTCGCGCTTGATTTCTCGGAGGTCAAAGACAAATATCCCTTTGTATTCACCCTTCGGGGAACGCATATATCTTTGCCATACAGGCTCGGACAAAAGACTGGAATCTGAAATGATGAGAAAGTCTGCTAGGCCCTGATCTATCCAAGGCTCCATCTTTTTAGGCTCCATCAGACCAAAGTTAGCGTTGGTCCAACCCCTGCGATTGAGGATATACAAGGTGTTGTTTGGACTAAGGTCAGGCACACTTACCAATGTGTTTTCTAGTCCTACTCCTACCTCCAATAAGAAGTCTTGTAGGCCTTCCTCATAAAAAGCAGGCTGCTCCTTATAGTTCATGGTCCTCCCAAAATAGCGTACTCTCAGTTCAGTCTTGGCTCGGTATAAGCCAAAGATACAGACGCCAAGCAGCAGCCATTTGAGCCAGGCAGAGTGGTAAAGTTTAGGCCATTGCAGTCTCAATACCTTGAGTCCATGTAGTAATGCCAAAGCGATCAGTGGCAAGAAGGCAAGCAGATAGTAGTCGTGAATGCCCATCAACCAGTAGAAATAATAGACATAGACCAGCTTAGCGGTGAGTAAAAAACCAGTGGCTAGCCAGAGTTTCTGACCACTAGACCTAAGTCCTAGCAAGGGCAGGAAGCTGATGAGAAGGATGAGCGTTCCGCAAAGCGGGTGATAAAAAAAAGGGAAATGCTGGTCCCATAGGTAGGTCCATATCTCTGCTCGATGAGCAGATGAAAGCCCATCAAAGGATCTCATGATATGCCCAAAGTGTCCTCGCTCGAAGCCCGTACTGTACCAAGTCGCATAAACATACCAAAGCAAAATCATCCCCATCCCTCCTAATAGTAATCCGATTTTGGCCCACGTTTGCCTGTCCTTGAGCCAGGCGATGGGAGCATCTTTGGCTTCGTAGAGAATTAAAATTCCCGCTGCTCCGAGGCATCCGATACTTGACGCTTTCATCGTAGCAGCCAAAGCAAAGGCGATGATGGCCCAAACTAAAGCAGGGAATGACTGCCGTCGCTGGTAGAAGAAGAAGGCATACCAGCCCCAACAACAGAGGGCAAAGACTGGTGGATCGGGAATAAATCCATTGGCATAGAAGTGCAGCAAAGGAGAGCCCATCAGCAAAAGCATATAAAGCATAGACCAAATGTGGTCCGCCAGAAATAGCTGAGCGAGTCTATACAAAGCCCAGAAACCACTAAAGACAATCAGCAATTGTAAGCCTCGAAACCAAGCATGATGCGGCTGAAACAAACGATAAAGCATCCCCACGATCCAGTACAGTATGGGAAATTCAGAGGCGGCCTTTTGCTCATTGTAGAGATTATGAAAGCGAGGTTGGAGGAGATTGGAGCTCTCTGTGTAGTAGTTCCAAGCGAAGGAAGCGGAGTCAGTCTGCCGCCATTTGTGCATGCTTTGGGGGGGAAGATCTATGATCGCATGGTGGCCAATAAACAAGAATGTCCCCAACAGGATAAGGCCGATGCTTATCCCGGAATACCGGAAGCTGTACATGAAGAGAGATTATTGTGTTTCAATTAGGCTCACGCAAGTGCCAAAGCATTGGTTGGGGAGGCCAAATCTTTTCCCTGTTTCGGCTAGACTTTTTCCCGATTGACTCAGGCTTTTTCTATTTATCTGAGCCAGCGTTTTGACTTCCGTTTTTTTACAAGGAGATTTCCCGACTGAAATTGATTAGTATCGCCTTCTCCAACGGATGATATGAAAGGAAAAATCCTGAGTATTGCTCTGCCTCTTTTAGCCTTTATGGCTTGGGGGATAGAACTCAACGAACTACTCTTGGTCCCCGAAACCAAGCAAAGTGAACCGCTATGGTATTGCTTGATGGGAGTCTTGAGTGTGGGAATGATTCTCTTTTGGCCAGCCAAGCCTTTGACTTTTTGCGCTCGCTTGGAGCCTTATAAACAAAGCCTGCGTATCCTTTCTCTGCTTTCCTTTAGTGTATTGGCGTTGGGCTTTCTTTACTTCTATGCAGCCCTGCTGGAACGCTTACCCCTTGAGGGAACCTACAGTGATATCCTACATATCGCGCGTACCAATGCAGAACGCATCGCCATAGGACAAGATCCCTACTTTAAAATAGATCGTATTTGGAACGGCAATTATCCGGTTTATATGGCTGGACGTTGGCTAGCCTATGTGCCTGCAGTCTGGCTAAAGATTGATATCAGATGGATGGATGCACTCCTCCCGCTATTTGCTATGAGCCTACTATGGCTAAGCTTTTCTAAGCGGGGAGTTTATGCCAATCTCCTCTTACTGGCTTCCCTCCTACCCTTGGCTTGGATCACATATTATCTCCTTCACACGGCTCCCTGGTTCTTTAGAGGTTCTGGTGAAGGGATCAGTCTCGGCTGGTATTTGTTGCTGGCTTGGGCCTTGATAGAAGGTCGCTTTAGACTCCAGGGGATCTTCATTGTAATGATCTTGCTGAGTCGTCCTAGTCTTATGCTGTGGCTGCCAATGTGGATGTGGATGCTATGGAAGCACGAAGGGCAGAAAGCTTTTTATCAGTTGCTGGTAAGTGTCGTAGTGGGCCTTACGGTTTTCTTTTTAGTTCCTTTTGATTGGGAGCAATGGGATTATTTCATGCAGCTTCCTGAGGAGTATCTGGCCAATGCCTACGAGTATTGGAGCGAGAAGAAGCGGGTTTGGTTTCTTTCTTCTCCCGGCTACGCCGAACGCTTCTCTTCAGAAAGCCTAGCTACTCTCCCTTATCTCCAAGTTCTCTTCATGGCGATAGGCAGCGGACTTGTCTTCTGGCTTTGGCATAAGCGTTCTGCGAAGCATGCCCCAATTAGCCTCCCTTATGCTGGCTTACTCAGCTTAAAAATCAGTCTCCTCTTTTACGCGGCCTTTCATGTGATGCCATTTCATCACTTCTTCATGCTGGCCAGTTTGATGAGCCTACCGCTACTTTGGAGTCTTGCTCCCGAGCCCCTTGGGCAAGAGCGTCAAGCGTTCGGCAAGGCCATGAAAATCCCGGCCCTCAAACTCAGTCGAGGTCAAAGAAAAAACTTGTTACTACTCTCCATTTTACTTGGGCTAGTTCTCTTAGAAGTACTAGCCAATACGCGTTTTGTAGCCGCTCCCTTCAAAGAAAACTTTGCTTGGAGTAGTGTCGTCTACTTCCTCGCGGGGCTAGGGATCGTAGTGGTGATCTTGATCAAACCAGCAAAAGATGCGCTCCCGACTCTGCTTCCGGATCCCAAGGCAAAGAGTGTTGGAGGGTTTAAAGAGGCCATTATCCTGACCATAGGCTTTTTCTTATTGATGGCAGGATATCAAATTTTGCTCAATCATCCGATGACCATAGGTGATGCTGATATGCTCCCCATTTTGCAGAAGCAGGCGCAACGCTTTCTGGCAGGAGAAGATGTCTATGCGGTAATGCCAGGTTTCTGGAAAGGTAATATGAGGCCCATATATATGCCGGGCTTTTGGGCGCCCTTCGTGCCCTTTGAAGCGGCCGGGCTTGATATGCGTTGGGCTACTTTGATCTTGCTGCTAATAGCGATGGGGCTTATCGTGAGTTTCCTCAAACCGATGCAAAAGAACCAATCAGTCTTTGTTCTGCTGGCGCTCTTGCCTTTGGTCTTTTTGTATGAATCGGTCTGGACGGGACAGGAGCCTATCATCAGATTGTCGCAGGAAGGCATCGTGATGTTTTACTATGTATTGTTAGGATTTGCGGTGGTCAGGCGGATGCCGGTGCTGGTAGGTATAGCGATTGCACTTTGTTTGTTGAGTCGCTTTGCCTTGGCGCCTTGGGTAGCGATGTACTTTTTCTACATCTTCTTTTTTGAGAGTAAACGTAGCGCTTTAATTACAGCTGGGACCGCAGCCATCATTGGACTGTTTGGCTTTTTGATCCCTTATGGATTTGAGCTATGGGATTACTTTTTCAATCATCCGCATCGCTATCAGAAGTTTGCCGAAAATACCTGGGAAGTCAACCAGCAGTTTTATGCCACAACTTTGGGCTTGGCCAAGTTCTTCACCCAAGAGACGGTTCGCTATCAACACAAGATTCACTTGGGACTTTCTTTCGCTGCTCCTGCCCTACTCCTTCTGACCTATTGGCGGACACGCCTCAAGTGGCAGTGGAACGAACGAATTTTTCCTCTGGCTATGCTCAAGCTGACGCTGGTGATTTTTTACAACTTCATCGTGATGCCCGTTTTCTATCTCTTCTTTGTCAACACGATTTTGTCCTGCTTGATTTTGTTTGCCTATCTGGGGGAACGTTTGAATAAATAATGGCGGCACAAAATTTTGTGCCGCTACTTCGCAGAACGCTTTTCCTAAGCACGCGACAAGGCAGTGCCTTGTCGCCACCGGGACCCTCCCCAACAATCATTTCGAGTGAGTGCAGCGACGAGAAATCTCCTATCACTCAATCGTAGTTACATCTTGTACTCAAGGAGATTTCTCCTCGGTCCGCTGCTCGGACCTCGTCCGAAATGAAATTTGAGGGATCGACCTAGCGGCACAATCCCGAAAGCTTTCGTGGATGTGCCGCCACAGATCGTACCGATCAAATGATTGGAGATGAGCGTTCCGCGAAGCGGCAAAAAAGAAAAAAAACCACCTGAATGTAAATAATTGATAATCAGCGATTTATATATATGTTTGGGTTTAAGTAATTGATTATCAGCCGGTTATAAAAATCTCTCAAATATTCCCCTCCCACCCCACCTTTTTCGGATGATGCGCGTGTAATCAGACACTAGCACATACCAGAAAATAATCTCTCCATGTACCGAATTCCTTCCCTCGTGGCTACGGCCATACTGGGATCGCTATGTCTGTTAGAAACGCTCTGTTCGACTCGCTGGGTCTCTCCGACTGAGCCAGAAAGCCTTTCCATGCTCACACTGCCCTACTTACTCTGTGGTCTGGGGATCGCCCTCTTGCCTTTGCTGAGGACGCAGCCGCTAAAATCTGGCGTATCTATGCCTATTTGGGCTAAAGTGTCCTTACAAGGGCTTATATGGGCTAGTTTGATGTACTACTTCGCTCAATTTTGGCAAAGAGCAGCGGATATCATCGCTCGATTTCCGATTGATTTTCGCAAAGCAGACATGTTGGCCGTGATCGAGAAGCAAGCCGAGCGATTTTTGGCCGCCGAACCGATCTATGACATTATACCAGAAATCTGGGGAGGGATGCCGCCGATTTATTTGCCGGCTTTTTGGGCAGCCTTCGTGCCCGCGATGGCTTTGGGCTATGACATCCGTTGGACGACGGTCATTTTGTTGGGCGGAGGCATGTTGTTGATTTTTGCGCCGCTATTTTCGCTCAAGCGAACGAATTTTTTGGTTTTGCTTCCGCTCTTGCCACTGTTTTTTCTTATGGAAGCAATTTGGACGGAAAAAACTTTCCTTTTTCGCTTTACTGAAGAAGGGGTTTCTATTTTTTACTACCTCTTGCTTGGCTTTGCCATTTGGAAGCGAATTTCTTGGCTCGAAGGCCTGGCGATTGGTCTTTGTCTGCTCAGCCGCTACTCATTTTTGCCTTGGCTGGTGATTTACGGTTTGCATCTGCTGTTTTTTAGGCCGCGGCGAGATTTTTTCATCGTCTTGGGGATTTCGCTGGCGATCTTTGTGTTTTGCTTGTGGATTCCGTTTGGCACGGAACGCTTATCCTTCTTTTTGGCGCATCCGGGTGAATATCAGGACTACGCCAAACGACTTTGGACTCATGATTCGATCTTTTTTGAAAAAACGCTGGGTTTGGCAAAGTATTTTTCCATTGACCTGGTGCAATTACAGCACAAGCTCCATTTATTCCTGACTTTGGCTGCGCCCGGTATTTTGTTGGCCACCTATTGGCAAAAATTGAAGCGAGCCGATCAAAATCCGCAATTAGATCAATTTTTCCTGCTCTGCACCCTCAAACTGTCCTTAGTCGTCTTTTACAATCTGATCATCGTGCCGGTCTATTATCTCTTTTATGTCAACACCTTCTTTTCGGTCCTCATCTTGGCTTGCTATATTCGCTTTCAAATCAACCAATCAGTAGCAAAGCCCATTACGCATGTCACTCAGCCCCGACCAAAAACGTAAAGAGAATAATTTTGACTTCATGTCCGGAATCGTAAAGCGATTTGACGAATTGAAGTACGCCCTGCTCGACGCCCAGACTTTTGACCCGGATCATTATGGTTTTCCAGATTTCTACTACGAAGTGATGGAAACTGATCAAAAGCGCGTGGATGCTTTTCGCAAAGCCTTTGAGAAATATGATATGCTCAAAGACAAAGTCGTTTGTGAAATTGGAGTCGGCACTCTGGCCTTGACCAAGCATTTTTTGCCGCACGTCAAAAAGGCCTATTTAATCGAGAGCAATCCCAATGTGATCGAATTTGTCAAAGCGGAGCTTGAAAAAAATGGCTGGAACGATAAAGTTACGCTCATTCATGGCGATGCGCTCAAAACGACCCTCCCAGAACCAGTGGATTTTGTCATCGGGGAATTGATGAGCATTTTTTGCGCCAATGAGCTACAAGTGCAGATTTTTAAGCATGCACGGAGCTTTTTGGGAGAGGGCGGCGTCTTGATGCCAGAGCGCATCCATAATATGGCCCAACTTTGCTATGCGGACTTCGATCACGGCCATGATCACTATCCGGTCTTCTTTACCCGTCATTTGCCGGAGATTTTTTGTCCGATGCAGCTGATCAATACGATTGATCTCTATCAGGAGTCAGAAATGAGCATTAGTCGTCAAAATAGCGTCCAACCCATGTTGAGTGGTACGGTCAATGCGGTTTATCTCAATTCTTGGATCCAAGTCGCGGAAGGCTGCAATTTCACTGGCACCGATAGTCTCATGCCGCCGACAGTTGTCAAACTCAAGGAAGCCGTCGAAGTCAAAGCCGCTGAGACCTATACTTTGCATTCCTCTTATTCCTACGGGACTAATTTGGATCAAGCGGAGTTTTGGTTGGCTTAGGTGTTTTTTTACTGCTTCGCAGAACGCTTGTCGCTAAACCATCCTCCGATTTCATTTCGACAGAGGCCGGAAGGCCGACGAGAAATCTCCTTGATTTCAAGATGTAACTACAATTGAAGGATAGGAGATTTCTCGTCGCTGCGCTCGCTCGAAATGAAAAATGAGGATGATCGTTCCGCGTAGCGATACCAAATCAAAAGATCCCGGCTCTCGTATCTTGGCCGGGATGATTTTTATAATGTTTTCTTTAGGGATAATCGTTCCGCGAAGCGGCCCCCTACTCCAACTCATACCTTACGGCTTTCAAGCGCGAACTGTAGAGCAATACCGTATCCACTTGGCCATTGGTATCACGCTCCAAATCGAGGATGTAGCTACTCAAAATCAACTTATCTGGCTCTAGCATGAGGGCTTTACGGTCGCGACCTCTAAAATTGACTTCGTAGCGATCGTCCTCAAGATATTTGATTTTGAGTTCGCCTCCGGTTTCAGCATTACGATAGCTACCGTCAGCCGCCGCAAAGTCAATCTCGCTAAAATCTCCTTTCACTTTTTGAAGGCTGTAGGGTGGATGTGAGGTATGATAAAGCGTTATCTGATAGTTGTTTTCATCGTCTAAGCTAAACCATTGCTTAAAGCTAGGATCTGTTACTTCATGCCATAGATTATCATCTTCCTTTTCCAGTTCAATATCATTGCGACCCATTCTTCGCATCAACCACTTACCATCACTTTCGAGAATCTGGATATAGTATCCGCCACTGGTTTTGTAAGTGCCTAGCAGTTTTTCCGTCGGCAAAGGATCTCCGGTTTCTTCGGGGCTGAGCGTAATGCCAACGCTAGTAAACTTGTCGGCATCGATCAAAATATCAGCGCAGCGTCTCGACCAATAAGAAGTAGAAACGCGGCCGCTATTGGAGGTGATAAAAATGCTCAGTTTTTCAGACTCAAAGCGAAGCGTAGTAGCATGCCAAGCTCCGGTCGCGCCTTCATGATATTTGTAAGGCAAGCCCTGGTACTCGCCAAAAGACAAGCCAAAGCCGTAATTGTCAATTTCACTACCGGCGATAAGATTTTGGCTCATTTCCAGGTATTCACGACCGAGGACTTTGCTTTTTCTTTTTTGCAGCATTTTCTCCCAGCGCAGCTGATCTTCTAGCGTGGTAAAAAGCGCACCATCGCCATGTAGATCACTCAGCCAATCATAGGTTTTCCAAGTATCGAAATTGAAGTAGGGTCGAGCCATGTTTTCGATTTGATCATGTTGAGGTTCGAAGCGGGTGTCTTTCATTCCTATTTCAGCAAACATTTGATCGGAATACTCCTTAAAGCTCTGGCCGCTGACGACTTTGACTACTTCTGCCAGCAAAATGAAATTTGAATTGCTGTAAACGTGGCGACTACCTGGTTCGAAGTTCAAATCTTGCTGTTGCGCCAAAAGATCTATCGCATCCTGATTGCTAAATGTATTTTTCCACCAAGTGATGTTTTGTAAGCTCCAAAGTGAATTCATATCGCGGATGCCGCTGCTATGATTGAGCAAATGGGCGATCGTGATGGGAGATTTGATATCGGGATAGAGTTGGGGAATAAATTGGCGGATATCGTCATCAAGTTTCAATTTTTCATCTTCTACCAGACGGAGAATGCACATGGCCGTGAATTGCTTGGCCAGTGAGGCGATATTGAAGCGAGTGTTCTCATCGATTTGGGTAACTGGATCAAGATTACTGACACCGGCATATTTTTGATAGACCACTTTCCCGTTTTTGATAATCCCCATCGCCAGACCCGGCGCACCATCATCTACATTGTCAGCGACGATTTGATCAAGCGATTTTATTTGTTCGGGACTGAGTTTTTGGGCGATGAGCGTTCCGCCAAGGCAGAAAAGCAAAATTGAGAGAAAGAATACCTTCATAGCTTTGAGAATTATTGATTTTGAGCAAAATCGCGATTCATAAGACGTAGAGCGCGCCAGATCACGATTTGGAGCTTGCTTTTGAGCTGCTTCGCAGAACGATTATCCTATGTTTGGGTCAATTTGTGGAATTATGCGACACAAGTTCTTGGCTTGCCACTTTATGCTGTTCCACATATTGCAAAGGGGTCATGCCTTCGTTGCGTTTGAAAACCCGGTTGAAAGTCGTCTTGGAATTGAAGCCACAGCCAAGCGCGATACTTAAAAGGGTAAATTTTTGCTGTTCGCCCGCCGCGATTTGGGCTTTGAAGTCCTTGATGCGATAATGATTGACAAAATCGTTGAAGTTCATCTCAAAACCCTGATTGATGATTTGGGAAACTTGTTTGGTGGTGATGGCCAGCTTACTGGCGACATCATGTAGGGAGAGAGTCGGGTTTTGGTAGATTTTTTCTTCTTCGATCAGCTCTAGTATCTGTTTTTTTCCTTCGGTAAACGCTTCTCCTGCTAGCGGCGTTTTGGCTGCCTTGGGATTCTCTTCCATTTCAGGGGGAGAATCGTTCTGCGGAGCAGGACTGGTCAAAAGTGGGAAAATGCCAGATTTGATACTATGAGCATAGGCTTCGAAGGCGATATAATAAGCCAGGGCCGCAAAAATGAGGTAATACCAAAATTTCTTGCCGAAGGAGCCAAAACTAGGATAAGCGATAAAAAAGCCAATCCGAAAAATTAGAATGATCAAGAGGGCAATCAAATATTTTTGCACCCAGCTAAACCTAACTGCATCGGCATAACTCACTTCTTCGACTATCCTGCGACGATAAGCGCGATAATGTTGGGTACTAACTATCAGATAAGCAATTATAAAGAGCAATCCACTAAGCTGATACCAAGTTGAAAGATCCTTGTCTTTGCCATCTGCATAGAAATAGTATTCGTCGAGGATAAAAAAGTCGACCACAAAGACAATCAGACTGTAGAATAAGTAGAGTGCAGCCGGTAAAAAGTGCCAATAATCTTGGCGACTGAGTTTAAAATCTGATTGCAGCAAAGTCCGCGTATAAAAGTAGATCACCGGACCCATGAGAAAAAACTGCTGGAAGGGTACGAAAAAGAGGAAGTCTCGAAAACCATCTTTGCCATACCAACCCGAGTAGCCGCACATGAAGGGAGTATAGTAGAGGGCGCACAAGAAAATGAAGAAACCCAACCATTTGCTGGCTCGATCTTGGTTTTCGTATGCTGCCTTGAGCAAAAGCCCGGCGAAGATTAAAGATTGCACCCAAAAAAAGAGAAGAACGCTAGTGGAAGGGGTGAATACGAAAAACATACCCGAGAATAAAGAATATTTTTGTCTTTCAACTACTTTTCTCAAAAAGGGCAACAATCCCGTGCCCTTGTCATTATGACTTTGGTTTTTGAGCCTGCTTCGCAGAACGATTATCTCTAGTACGCGACAAGGCAATGCCTTGTCGCATTACCACCCTCCGATTTCATTTCGACAGAGGCCGGAAGGCCGACGAGAAATCTCCTTGATTTCAAGATGTAATAACAATTGAGGGATAGGAGATTTCTCCTCGTCCCGATTCTCGGGACTCGTTCGAAATGATAATTGGAATGCTCAAAGTTTAAACCACCACATTGATATCAAAACCGATGATATCGCGCCATCCTTCGGATTGGCTTTTGTCGGCGAGTCGAAAGGGCGTAACATGATGCCAAAGGTCGGTGCCATAAGTGAGTTCGTCGCGAGAATCGGCCTGAAAGACAAACTGCCCTGGCTGGAGGGTGTGGCGACAGATGATTTCCTTCTTGCCATCGGCTAGTTGCTCGATAATCTGCGTTTCTCCGCCAATGATGTTTTTGCGATTGATGACCAAGGCCGAAACGATATAATCGGCGCCATCTTCATGTGCTCCTTCGGGAGAATTGTCTCCCGCCTTGGCGGCGACTGCTTTGACGGACATAAAATGTGCGGTGGCATTGATTTTTTGGAGATTTGGACGAGTTTTTTGTACGAGACTAAAAACACCTTTTAGAAGTGATTGAAACATTTCATTTTCAGTATACTTATGCTCACACTCTGCAAAAATGCGTG
>CAZHOC010000048.1:11803-13253 GCA_964534295.1 uncultured Bacteroidia bacterium
ATCTGTTTGCTCTAGATCTTGCTGAAAATGAGGCACCATTGTTCGCCAAATCTGGAGTCCTTTATCACTTTTTTCGATGGTAAACTGTGCGACCGCTCGGCGCCGCCAAGGTTGAAGGGCCTGAAATGCTTTTTGATCCTCAACATTGAGTTGATCTATCCATTTTTGCAGACTATCTATTTCTGCTTGGTCGGTATAGTATGCCCTCAATCGGGAACGCAAAGTCTCATCTTCCGGAAAGGCCGACATCAACATCTCCATTTGCAAGCGCCGAACATCATAATGGTCCCAAGCGAAGCTTTCGAACATTGGGCTAAAAAACTCGAGGAAGCGTTCGGCGACTAAGCCGTCAAAAGTTTCAATCGAATCAATATAAATGGGGGAATGAATCTCACGACCGAGCTGAGCTGAAATTGTGTTTTGAGTGATAGGCAGTTGCATGCTTTAAGGTTGCAAATGCTATGCATAAAACAAAACTGAGCCTTGCGCGAAGCGGTAAAAATGTAGGTGCGCAATCCCGAAAGCTTTCGCGGATGCGCACCTACAAATCATATTGATCGAAACCTTAGGCTAAGCGTTCCGCGCAGCGGGACGACGAGAAATCTCCTTGAACTCAAAATGTAATTACAAATTGCTGGATAGGAGATTTCTCGTCGGCCTTTCGGCCTCTGTCGAAATGATTTTAGGCTAAGTTTTAGTCAAGGAGTACTGCTTATCGCATTAGATGAAGACTATATCTATCAATTCTCCCGAATAAGCCGTAATTTTGCGGTTCATTAAAGTTTATCGGATCATGTTTCCAACTTATGATGTCGTAGTAGTGGGCGCAGGGCATGCCGGCTGTGAAGCCGCCGCCGCCGCTGCCAATATGGGGATGCGGGTAATGCTGGCCACGATGAATATGAATACCATCGCCCAAATGTCGTGTAATCCTGCGATGGGAGGAGTGGCCAAAGGGCAATTGGTACGTGAAATTGATGCGCTGGGAGGATATTCGGGCATCGTAACGGATCACACTATGATTCAGTTTCGGATGCTCAATCGCTCCAAAGGTCCTGCTATGTGGAGCCCGCGCGCACAAAGTGATCGCATGCGTTTTGCCGAAAAATGGCGACTCATGCTCGAGGAAACACCCAATGTAGATTTTTGGCAAGAGATGATCGTCGGCTTGGTGGTCAAAGACAAGCGAGTCGTCGGCGTTCAAACTTCTTTGGGATTGGAGATTCCCGCCAAAACAGTGGTCTTGACCAATGGTACTTTTCTCAATGGTCTAATCCATATTGGTGCAAAACAATTTGGGGGTGGTCGTTCCGGCGAACGCTCTGCGGTAGGATTGACAGCTCAACTTGAATCTCTCGGATTTGAAAGTGGACGGATGAAAACCGGAACTCCCCCACGTATCGATGGCCGGACCATTGATTACACGGCCACCGCCGGCACGCTGGAAATG
>CAZHOC010000049.1:0-1611 GCA_964534295.1 uncultured Bacteroidia bacterium
TCGGTGTATTGGGCCAGTGTCTTTTCTATTTTGCTGCGCAGAACGTTTTCCCCTGATTGGTGTCGGGTCATGAGCTTTAAGACTCGGACGAAGTTTTGATAAAGCACACGTTGCTGGGGGGAAAGAGATTTTTCGCGACTTAGATAAGCCCTGAAGTTCTTGAGCAGCATCAATAAGGATTCGTACTCTTCGGTTTCGTAATAAACCCTGGCTAGGATTGTTTTGGCCCCTAGTTGATAAAAGACATTGGTAAACTCTACCTGAGCCAATAGTCGGAGGACCCGCGAATACTGATGCTGGGCCATCAAGAGATAGGCAAGATTGTAGCGATAGGCGTTTTCTTGTGCTTCTGGATACAAGCGTTCTCGATAAGACTCAATAAAGTCCTCAGTCCATTCATACTGCTTGAGGCGTGTACCTAAGACGACTAAATTCTTATAGTGATTGCCTTCGAGCACTCCTCCCTTAGGCAAAAGGATTTCTTTCTCAATGCTCTGGCGATAAACTTCAAATGCTTCTTGCCGGAAGGCTTCTGCACCCGCATTGAGTCGTCCGATACAATAATTGAGGGCGAGCGAATACAAGGCATCTAGGTCTAACAGGGCCCAATTAGGTTCTTGCCATAGCATCGCTTTTAAGGCAAAATAGTGAGATTCGTGCTCTTCTTCGGTGAGCATAAGATAAGCGAATCGGTAGGCCTCTATCAAAGGATTCGCTGTTTGACTGTATTGTAAAGAGTCTAATAAGAGGGGGGTCAAGACGGTTCGAGGACTTTCGGCAAAGATGCGGGAGCGATTGACCCCTTCGCAAGCGTAGCGGAGATGCCGGAGAAGATACATTTCGTCTAAGCTTTCGAGCACCTCTTGCACCGATCGTTGTCGGGCAAACTGATCGCTTTCGGTCAGCAAATCAAATTCTGCCAGTTGAAAACGATGCTGCAAGAGCACAGCTGAAAGTTGGACATCTTCCTCCAATCGACGCTCATAGCGTTGACGAGTTTGTTTTTGATATTTGGGTAGCCCACGCTTTTGATAAGCCCATAAGAGGCTTTCTTCATGGCGATAATTATCCTCTGACCAATCTTTATAGGCCCAAAAGCGTTCAATAAGACGGGTAAAGTCAGTAAGTAGGTAGCGTAAACGTCTTTCATGGAAGCTTTCTCCTGGCCAAAGGGTCTGAAAAAGGCTATGTCGCTCCAAGATGGGATCATCTAAGTCTGGGCAGAGCGGCCAAACGCATTCCCAAAGTTTAATGACAATCTCCTGCTTATTGAAGAAGGGGGAACGCAGAAAATCATCCAGAGAACGTAATTCCCAAGTGCTAAAGGTCCGTAATAACTGAAATGCTTTATTGTGATACATAAAACTTTTCCGACAAATCAACACAATAAGCAAAAAGACTAAAGAGCAAGCAAATCTTTATTTTGCGTCATAATTATCCATAATTAAAGGGATAAGCGTTCTGCGCAGCAGTAAAAAACAAAAAGAGAAAAGCAAAACTTATCCGACAAAGCATGCATTCTTGGTTTGAAATCCCCACGCTCATATAGCTTTTTTGTATCAAGCAATTAACTCTTGAGCCATGACAGTATTCATATCTCGAGAGTTAATT
>CAZHOC010000049.1:1621-13212 GCA_964534295.1 uncultured Bacteroidia bacterium
ATCTCGTTATTTAACCTTAGCCTTGATCGCCATCGTGCTGCCCCTCAGCCTTTCGGCTCAGTATGTATACACCCGTGCTTATCGCCATAAAATACAACCGCTCGCCATGTCTGTTGACAGCCTTAGCCTAGTGTCAGTAGGTACAGTCGCGGGTCATTCTTTTGGATTTTCAAAGATGGACTCAAGCGGTCAAATCCTTGAAGCACTCGCCTATCGCCCTGCCAATGTAACTGCTCCTAGCCCGATTCCATCTGCGACTTTGCGTATGATTCATCGGTATCCTGGAGGTGGCTATATCGTTGCCGGCCAAGCAGTTAGAAACGCAAACAACTTGGACTCTGCTCGAATTGTGGTCATGCGCATTACAACAGATGGAATCCCAGTCTGGGCCCGTTCCTACCGTTGGGCTAGTGGCTTGGGTGGACAAGTGACAGGCTTAGATGTCTTTCCAGATGGTACGATTGCCATAGCGGCATATATGTATCAGCCCAGTAGCAATCTACCTATCGTTGGTATGGCTGCAAAGCTCGACCAAACGGGTAATATCCTATGGTTTCGCCAACACAATCTCGCCAATAATACCAATGCCTCTTTTGTCCCACTCGTGCGCAACAATCTGAGCATCAATCAAAACGGGGAAGTAATCACAGGATGGAATGTGGCTACAGGAGGTCCGTTGAACATAGAGCGTGGCTTTGCTTTTAGAACCTTTGACGGGACAACAGGCACCACCACTTGGCGGGCAGAATACAAAGCCCGAAAGCTCCTGACCTTTGATTTCACTCCTAATGATAACGGTTTAGCGGCCTATATTGAGGATAGTAGCCAAGTCAAACAATTGGTAAAATTTGATGCCACGGGAGCGGTCCAGTATGTAGTGAACGATGCTTACCAAAGCAATACGGACCGTGCCGTGCGCATCAAAGCTGTGGGTAACAGAATCCCAACTCTCTATGCCAATCGTCTAACCCTTTGGCAGCCTACCCCAAATAATACACCAGATGCCCTTCGCTTGCCCTTTAGCACCCAAAGAGTGGTTACTGATTTTTTGTTGAGAGGTAATACCGCCTACTTCGTTGGCTATCGGGTAACTAATTCCGGTAATATCCCTACCCTAAGTAAGGTGGCCGTCTCTGACACTGTGGCGAATTGTTTCTTTGAGTATGACGCTACCAACAATTATTCACTCGGCACTTTGGATACTTTACTCATGACGCCAATAGTGGGTACGATCCAGATGTTGGCTACAGATTCTCTGAACGTCCAAACCGTGCCGCTTACGCAGATTAGTCGCTATGAATGTGTAGGAGAAGGGCTTGTATGGCCTGGAGACGCCAATTCTGACGGAGTAGCTAATGTAGTAGATGTATTATTTCTTGGTCTCGCTTGGAATGAGACCGGTCCAGCCCGCGCCACTCAGTCTGTCCAATGGCAAGGATTTCCTGCCATCAATTGGAACAGTAACTTTTTCAATGGCGCCAACAAAAAACACGCAGATTGTAATGGTAATGGCCACGTAGGCATCGCAGATTTTGGCGCGATCTTGCTCAACTATGGCCTTACGCACAACAAAGGAGACATCAATGGTTCTCCAACCGATCCTCCTCTTGTCCTCCGTATCCTGAGTGATACAGTTTCCGCAGGAGATTCAGTCCACGCAGAAATTTGGTTAGGTAGTGATTCGATTCCTGTGCCTGCCATCCATGGGGTCGCCTTTAGCCTAGGGTTCAATTCTATGCTCGTGGATACCAATAGCTTTGCTTATCATCCGGTCGACTCTTGGCTAGGTACTGACAATGTAGACCTTGTCTACTTGGATAATGAACTCCATAACGAAGGTATTTACCAGGTAGGGGTAACCCGCACCGATCAGACAGATGTAGGAGGCTATGGTCTGATTGGTAAGGTCAGCTTTGTGACCATAGATGACATCGCCGGTAAGACCGATATCGCAGAACTCTTACAACTCAGCATCAATACGCTCGATGCTTTTGACAATCTCGCCGAGCCTCAGTCGCTTTATGCCTGCTCTGATTCGGTAGTGATCGTCCAGCAAGATGCAAGTACCGCCATTGAGCCTAGCGCTCTGCTCAGTGGGGTGAGTATATTTCCCAATCCGAGCGAAGATCATTTTAGTATTGCTTCGCAGAACGTTTTCACCGAGCGCATTAGCCTTACAGACCTTCAGGGAAGAATCGTGCTTCAGCAAACCATTATGGCCTCCAACGCCCAAGTTTCGGTCGCCTACTTAACTCCGGGAGTTTATATACTCAAAGGAGAAAGTCCGAACGGAGTCTGGATGGAAAAGCTGATAATTCAATAAGTGGTATCGCTGTACCTCCATAAGGCGCCCCTTTTGGGCGCCTTTTTTGTTTGAAGTCTCCCAACCCTGTGATATTTTTAATCTCTTTATTGAGTAAGGAGTAAAAAGTTGTGAGTACAAAAAAACAGCTTTCAATAAGCTCAGGGACTTTTGCCCAGTCTTTCTACTCTACACTTTTCTCTTAATACTCAAAAAGCATACACATGGACTCTCATCCTTCTAAAATTCAAATTCCTTGGGGAACTCCCTTCAATAAATTTATGCCCTATATCGGCTACTTTTTATTGGCGCTGGGAGCCTTGTTAATTCTCTCAAAAAACTTACCCATAGGGATCGCAATGTTTTGCCTTGCTACTATTCCAGCATTTATGCGAGAAGGGGTTGTTATCTCCCCTAGCCTCAACAAAGTCCGATCCTATTGGAGTATGCTTGGTATCAAGTTTGGCGAATGGCAAAGCCTTAGCAAGTATAAATATCTGGTGATTTTGCGTTCACAGACCAAGTATGACAGTACCGGTTCGGTGAGGATTCCCCTACCAGAAATGAGTCGTACTGAAATCACTTATGACATCTATCTCATGTCCGCCAATCATCTAAAGCGGATTATGCTGACCTCTTTTACAGATCAAAAGGATGCTCTTGAAATGGTCAGGAATTTATCCGAGGACCTTGACTTAGAGTTTGTCAAATACAATCCGGGCAAACTGGTGCATGAAAAGCGTCATTAGAGAGGGATAAGCGTTTTTCGAAGAAATCATGTCCAAAAAGAATATCCATATCTCTTGGGGCTCCATTTTCCCTTCCATTGTACCGTGGTTGGCAATCGGTGGCTTTATCTATGGTATTTATGTATTGCAGACTAGTTGGTTTTTAGGGGCCTTCATGACTGTATCCTCCTTTTTAATGATTGCTTTACGAGAAGGAGTCATTATCGATCCCCGCCAGCAACGTCTTAAATCGTATTGGGGACTCCTAGGTTTGAAGTTTGGGGAGTGGAAATCAATCGAAAAGTATCCCTATCTCGTCGTTTTGCGCAGCGAAGGCAAATATGATGAGGATGAGTTTACAGAGATTAGTAGTGGAATTAGTGGGCAAAAAGTCATACACTTTGATCTCTATTTGATGTCGGCCAATCACTTGCGGAGAATCATGATTTCTTCTTACGAGCAAAAGCAAGAAGCTTTGGAAGCGGCTAGAATCTTATCAGAAGATTTAGGCTTAGAATTTGTGAAGTATAATCCAGGACAGACTGTGCATCAAAAGCGTTATTAAAGCAAATTTTAAGACCGATGAAAAACATCCTACTCCCCCTAGACTTTAGTGAAGCCGCCTCCCAAATCTTAGCCAAGGCGCAAGAAATGGCTCAATCCCTAGGTGCAAAACTCTGGATCTTACATGTAGCAGCTCCTAATCCAGCTTTTGTAGGCTATGAAGCCGGACCGCAGACTGTGCGAGACCAAAGAGCAGAAACCCTAAAAAACGAGCACAAGCAGCTCCAAGACTGGGCCAGCGAAACAAGCGCAAAGGGTATCGATAGTGAGGCTCTTTTAGTCCAGGGAGAAACGGGGGCTACTATCATCGAAGAAGCCCAAAAGCTAGCCGCAGAAATGATCATTATTGGTTCTCATGGTCATGGCGCATTATACAATATGCTGGTGGGCAGCACTTGCCAAACCGTGCTGAAAGCAAGCGAAATTCCCGTATTAGTAGTACCGATTAGGAGCGCCGACTAATTCTAAGGACGTTTCTTTACGACTTTTAGATATCTTCTGGCTACGATTTTTTGATAGCCAGAGGGGAAGAGTCTTTGGAGCCAAGCGAGTCTTTTGGCATCCTTGCCGATAATGATACGAGCTTGCCGTTTTTCCATGCCTTGTAAAATCACTTGGGCTGCCTGCTCAGGTGTAGTGGGAGCAAGCTTATCAAAATTACGAATCAAGCGTTCATTGTCGCTTGTCCCTAAGGTCTTGGGATCGTATTTACCGGAGCGAGCAATATTCGTTTTAATCCCTCCGGGATGTACGCAAGCTACGTTGACTTTGGTCTCAAGCAATTCTTCTCTTAGGGTTTCTGTAAAGCCTCTAATGGCGAATTTAGTGCTCACATAGGTCCCTTGAGTGGGTACAGCTACAATACCGAAGATGCTGGAAACATTGGTGATCCAAGCCTCTTCCTGCTCCAGGAGATGAGGTAAAAAGGCTTTGCTGCCATAAACCATGCCCCAGAAGTTGATATTGAAGATCCATTCGTAATCCTCGTAGCTAACGTTGAGCAAGTCTGCAGTCAAAGAAACGCCCGCATTATTGATCACGATTTGGACCGGACCAAAGTTCTTGATTAAGCGTTCGGCGTAGCCGTAAAATGCCGCACGATCCGCCACATCTAGGATCTCCGCATGGACTCTTACGCCCATATCGGCCAAACGAGATTGCGTCTCGGCCAAGCCCTCCTGATTGACATCAGAAATGGCTAGATGACAACCTTCGGCTCCTAAAGCTAAAGCTAAAGCTTTGCCGATGCCCGAGCCAGCGCCCGTGATCACAGCAGTTTTATCTTCAAATATGGACATAATTAAACCCCAATGGCATGACGGCGATACTTACGAAACTCTTGTCGTCCCTCGGGGGTACTGATGCCGCGTAAATAAGGCCAGATCACATTTGCCATCAGCACCTGCGTTTTGGCGCTTTGCTCTGACAACGGATCCCTTTCAAAAATTGATTTGACCAATAAGGTAAGGGTTTCTGCACAAATCCCCACATGGATCCCATCAATAAAAATACCTTCTTGGACCCCACGCTCGACTAGCTCCCGTGTATGTTGCATCCCAAAGGCTTCCTGCTGGTTCCACAATTGAGGAAAGTAACGGGCCACATCTACAAAGAAATTGGGGTTGATGCGACGCATACTATCGACGAGCGAATTGTAAAAGCGAATGATGGCGTCGGCTACGTTTTCTGACTCACCTAGCAATTGCTCATAGGTTTTGGAGGTATTGGTGCGGTATAGTTCCACACAGTGGTGCACCAAACCCGTCTTGTCGCCAAAGAGCTGATAGAGCGTCTTGGAAGAGACGTTGAGCTGTTGAGTAATTTGCCCTATGGTAACGCTTTTCACCCCATACTTGAGGAAGAGTTTGAGCGATTCCTTTATGTAATATTCATTACGATCCATATTAGTCCTTTTTCTGGCGGTAGACGCTAAACATTCCTCTGGCTTCTGCCACGAGCTTTTGGCCATCTTCCTGCCAAGCTTTCATTTTGGCGGCGATAATGCGATTGCCATTGCGGACCAAAAAGCCTTCTACCACCAAATCAGTTTCGGAAGTACCACGCAAAAAGTCAACCCTCATATCAATCGTCGCCAATTTATCTTCCGGAGAAGTCAAGGTCGTCATCGCCGCTGCGCCCCCTACTGAGTCCATGGCAGTGGCGATCATGCCTCCATGCCAACGGCGGGTAATAAAGTTTCCCAGCATCTCTTCTCGATAAGGAAATAATAGCTTACAATATCCTTCTTTGATATCCAGCAATTTCACACCGAGAAATTTATGAACAGGGATCATCTCTTCGATCAATTGGGTAGCGATTTCCTTGCTAAGAATCATATAATTAGTTTGTATGATATTTACCTAGTCAAATTTAGGAAAATTTTTCATTTTCCATATTTTCTTATTACGGATTTATAACTTATTCCGCAGCCGACCGTAAGAAAGCTCGAGTGTGTTTTTTCTCTCCTTATACACTCCCTCTCCTCTCAACAAAATGTCTAAATGGCAGGATTCATCTTTGTTTCCAGCCAAGCTTTTCGCTATTTGCCCTCTCCTAACCAGGGATGGCATCGTTTCTATGTCATTACACTACACTACATGAATTCTAATTCACTCTCGCTCCGTAAGGTATTGAGCACCCTCAGAGAAGCCGTTAAAGGCGGTGAAAGAGACTATACGCAAATCCCTCTCAATCAAGCCATTGTCTTCCTTGCCATCCCGATGGTGTTAGAAATGGTGGGAGAGAGTTTGTTTGCGGTGGTAGATTTCTTTTTTGTCTCGCAGGTTGGTGAGGCAGCGATGGCGACCGTCGGCCTGACGGAGTCAGTGATGTTTTTGATCTATTCGCTCTCCATTGGTATTGCCAATGCCGCTACGGCAATGGTAGCACGCCGAATTGGCGAAAAAGAACCAGAGCAAGCCTCTGTGGCAGCCGCTCAAGCGATCTTGATTTCCTTGACGATTTCCATTTTGATTGCCATACCCGGTTTTCTATTTGCGGGTAATGTGCTCGCCATGATGGGTGCAGAAGCAGACGTTTTGGAGACTGGTACTGGCTATACTCGTATCATGTTTGCTACCAATGGCGTGATCATGTTTCTCTTTTTGCTCAATGGCGTTTTTAGAGGAACTGGAAATGCTGCCATCGCCATGCGGGTGCTTTGGCTTTCCAACATCATCAACATGGTCCTTGACCCTTGTTTGATTTTAGGCTTGGGGCCATTTCCAGAATTAGGCGTAGAAGGAGCAGCCATTGCCACTTCGATTGGACGCGGTACGGGGGTGGTATTTCAACTCTATTTACTCTTCAGCGGCAAGAAATCTATTAAGCTCAAGGCAAGCGATTTTGTGCCCCGCTGGGATATTATTAAGCGCCTATTAAGTGTTGCTGCTGGTGGTACCGGTCAATACCTGATCTCCTCAGCCAGTTGGATTTTTCTTACTCGTATCGTGGCTGAGTTTGGGACTTCGGTCATGGCCGGCTATCAATCCGCCATTCGATCGATCATTTTTGCGATCCTGCCAGCTTTTGGTTTGAGTAATGCCTGTGCCACTTTGGTGGGGCAAAGTCTAGGTGCAGATCAGCCAGACAGAGCTGAACAAGCCGCTTGGCGCAGTTCGTTTTACGCCATGGTGTATATGGTCATCGTGTCAATCCTCTTCTTTTTCGGGGCGGATTGGGTGATCAATCTCTTTGCAGAGTCGCCGGAGGCTTTAGATGCTGGTATCACCTGTCTACGGATCATCAGTTCAGGTTATATTTTCTTTGGCTTTGGACTCGTACTCAGCATGGCCTTTAATGGTGCCGGGGATACTCGAACGCCTACGATCATCAATTTCCTGGCCTTTTGGATCGTACAGATACCGCTCGCTTACTTCTTGGCCACTAATCTGGATATGAAGCAAACAGGGGTTTATGTCGCGATATTGATCGCGGAGGTGGTCTTCACCGCGATCTGCATCCTATGGTTCCGACAGGGCAAGTGGAAGAAGACGATGATTTAGTTTTGGAGCACCGCTGCGCGGAACGCTTGTCTCTGGCACGCGACAAGGCAGTGCCTTGTCGCACCCGAAGCCACCCAATTTTTATTTCGACAGAGGTCCGAGCAGCGGACCGACGAGAAATCTCCTTGGCTTCTGATTGTAATTACATTTTTCTGGACAGGAGATTTCTCACCCACAAGGGGATTCGAAATGTAAATTCGGTAGGTGCGCGCATGCATGCCACACCCAAGAATTAAGCGTTCCGCGCAGCGGTAATCAAAAAACCAAGCCTAGAAAACGTAGCCCAAACTCAAGGCCATCGTCCAACGATTGAAATCGGGTGTGTACTCAAGATTAAACTGGATAGGCCCTGCAGGACTTAAATAGCCCAGCTCCGCCCCTATACCAGACATACGACCGTTTTGGGCTTCGACCTCAGTGCTTACACCATTGAGGAGCACCGGATAGGCAATCTGCTGGAAGTAGCCAAAGTTGAAGACCATAGCCGCAAAAGTATTGCTTAAGACCTCGCCTCGGATGCGGAGGCCACCAAAAGCGAAGGCACTGGCAGGCCGTTCCATATGTCGGTAGCCGCTAAAGTTGAGGTACTGCTCGAGATAAGGCACCGGTCGGCCAATAAAAAAGAGCTGGAAAAACTGTGGGTCAGAGCTATTGGACCAAGCGCCTTGCACGAAGCCCTCGAAAGTGAGTCTTTCGGCGGGTGTCCATGCATGCAGATAGCCTAGGCTGATACGATTGGTTTGGACTTGCCGTAAAGTGGTATCTCGACCGACTTCATCAAAGATTCTGACGTTGCCCAAGGGGGCATATACCGCATGTAAGTCCACTCTAAAGCCTTCATGCGGAAAAACCTGTCGATCCAAGGTGTTGGCCAGCAAGGACAAACTCACGTGAGGCTGTAATTGGATTCGAGCATCTGCATTAAAGAGAAAGAATTTTTGTCGCTCAATCCGTCCTTCCACTCCGAGGCCTAAGCCAATAAAAAGATTGCGGCTAAGCCCTGAATATGCCTCCAGTCGTAGCCTGGTATAAGACATAGCCAAAATGTCTCCTCTTTGGTTTTCACGATCGTAGCGAAAGCCCGGATAAGAATTAAAAAGGCCCTGTAGCCTAAGTCCTACACTTGGATTCCCTCTTGTCTGCCAACGGTAGCTAGCAAAGAGAATGGGGTATTCTGAGACCTTGAGGTCTAATGACAATTGGGAGCCCTGGATCCCGATATTACGGCGAGTATAGTTGAAAAGTAAGCCTGCTTTGAGGTTGGCGTCATAGTTGATCCCCAATTTGATAGAAGCCTCACGGCTACCGACAGCTTTTACCACTAGCTTCATTCCCTCGCTTCCTGGCAATAAGCGATAATCTACCTGTTTGAAGTATTCAGCAGCGTAGAGAAGGCGCACCAAATCATCGATCTGTTCGAGGCTTAACTCCTTGTTTTCGGGTAATTTGAAGAGTTGCTCAAGGGTAATTTTAGTTGCGGCATTATCTCCTTCGAAGGCTACTTCGCTAATGGTAACTTTTTCGGGCAAAAGCATGGGCGGGGCCTTCGGCAAAGGAGGAAATCGCTTTATCCCTCGCTTACGCAAGGAATCCTTTAGCCCTGAAATTACTTCAAGGGCAGCAAGCTTACCTAGCAGTAACAGACTGTCTGGCCGCTCAAATGACAAAGCGTTAAAGCCCTTCAGCTGAGGTTGAATCAAGACATCCACTAACTCCCGCTGCGCAGCGGTAGACTCCACAATGCGAAAGCTACTGGTTTGATCCAAAATGGTGATCAAAGAATTGAGTTCCTCTGCTTTATAAAGAGGCGCTCCGACATCTACCCCAATCACAAAGTCAGCGCCCATCTCAATCACATCACTGACCGGAAAATTGCGTACTAAGCCCCCATCCACTAGCATCGCATCTTGATACTGAGAAGGCTCTAAAACCGAGGGAATAGATGCGCTACAGCGGATCGCATCAGAAAGATCGCCTGATTGGTATACGATACCTTCCCCACTGACCAAATCGGTCGCTACACAGCGAAAGGGAATTCCAAAGTCATCAAAGTCTTGAGTCGCATGAACCGGAATGGTCAGATGGGTCAACAACAGTCGCAGCTTGGCCCCACCGATCAAGCCCTTGGGCAGTTCAGGTTTGCCTTGGTGCAAAGGGAAGCTTAGCTGATACTGAGCCGGTGAGAGTTTGTCCTCAATGGGACGATAATATTCAGGGACCTTATCACTGAAATAGGAAGCCCACTCAAGACTGTAGGCCATCTCCTCCAATTGATCGGTCGTATAGCCAATGGCGTACAAACCTCCGATGATGGCGCCCATGCTTGTACCAGTGATATAATCAGGCCGAATACCGTTTTCCTCTAAAATTTTGAGCACCCCGATGTGCGCTAAACCTTTGGCTCCTCCCCCACTGAGTGCAAGTCCTATTTTGGGTCTACTGGGATTGTCTTGGGCGCTTGTGTAAGAGGGGATTAGGCAGTAGAGCAGTGTGAAGAGCGTGGCAATGGTGTGTTTCATAGGAGCAATCAATATGCATTTGCTTCAACGAAAAGAAAAAGGGATGGTTAATTAAAACCATCCCTGTTCAAATCCTCAACAAACAATTCTTGAGCTTAGCTTGGGTGTTACCGCCTGAATGATTAGTGTATCACTACTTTTTGATAATAAACTTTTGCGGAGTCCTCATTGCGTAGTCTCAATTGGTACAGTCCAGCCGGCAATTGACTTACTTGAAGAGGAATAATCCTTTCTTCCCCCGCTTGAAGCTTGATGTACTTTTCTTGTAAAATCCTGCCCTGCTGATCAATCAGACTGATTTGGCCCATGCCAGCTTCCGTATAAGAAAGCGAGACATTGAGTAAATCCTTGGCGGGATTGGGGAAGGCATTGAGGCGATCGATGCGAGCGATATTCTTTACCAATACTACCTTGGAGTAGCTACTCGTCCCATCAAAATCTATTTGGCGAATGCGATAATAGATCGTTCCACGCAGTGGATCCGCATCTACAAAGGCATAAGCATTAACAGTTTTGTTGGCCGAGCTAGCTGCAACTTGACCAATCTCCTTATAGAGTTTGCCGTCGGCAGAACGCTCAATCGAGAAGTAATCGTTATTGATTTCTGTAGTGGTAAACCAATCTAGCTGGACGCTAGCTGCTGGTGTCAATTCTGCCGTAAAGTCTAGCCACTCGACCGGAAATACTGGATTATCCGGATCATAGGCCACGATGCCAAAGGTGCCCCCATTGACACTATTTTCTCGCCAAACCTGTATAAAGACAGTCTGATTAGCCAGAGCGATATCGTCAATGTCTATTCTAGGCATATTGCCGTTTGCCGAGCTATTGGTGTTACACTCGTACTGAAAAAGACTACCACAAGTTCCAGTGTAAACCGCCATGGCAGTGTTAGTCAAATCTCCTTGAATTTGATCAACGCTCAGCTTACCATTTGAGGCTACATCTGCCTTAAACCAAACGTCAAAGCCATTATAAAAGCCGCAACTAGGGCTTGCATCGCCTGATGTTCCAGCGTATTCGTTGGTATAAGTTCCATATGCCAAGTCATTGGCCAGCGTCAACTCAAAAGCATTGGCACAGTCGATATTGACGGGAATGCTGGGCTCAAAGGCACAAATCTGAAAGGTCCCACCATTGACGCTATTTTCTCGCCAGACCTGAACGTATACGGTCTGATTGGCTAAGGCGGGATCGTTGAGCACAATCTGAGGCATACTGCCATTGGGCGAGGCATTGGTATTGCAAGCGTATTGGGTCAAGGCACCGCAACTGCCTGTATGCACTGCCATAGCTGTATTGGACAAACCAGCGTCATCTTGATCGATCACTAACTGCCCTGAAGCGGGAACCACCAAGCTAAACCAAACATCAAAGCCACTGTAAAAACCACAGTTTGGAGTCGCATCACCTGAGGTCAGCGCATATTCATTGGTAAAGGTTTGATAGGTACAGGAAGCACCGACGCTGATAG
>CAZHOC010000050.1:0-3270 GCA_964534295.1 uncultured Bacteroidia bacterium
AGGGAATCCAATCATCCATGGTGTAGATGCCCGGGGGCCGCGAATCAAGCTTACCAAAGACCTCGTTAGGTACTGGAGTGAAATTGGTATTGAGCGGCCGCTTGAGGTTAACCTGATTAAAGGTAAAGGGACGATTGGGCTCTCGGTAAGAAGAGGTCGATAAAATCGGCTTGGCCCTAGAACCGTAAGTATTACTCTTAAATACATCGACCATCATGCGCAAGCTGCGCAACTCAGGAAGCTGAACGAATCCCAAAGCTTGAGGACTGAATTTGGCCGTAATCCGGTAGCCATCCCCGTTTTCATGCTCTTCTGCTAGATATTCAATACCGGCCTCTAAATCCCCTAACTTAATTGACATGCCTTGTTCAATCCATCGCATTTCCTTGCGATTGAGATGAATGGGAGGGCGATTGTCAGGGAAGAGCGCAAATTGCACCATGCCATAAGGTACATGGGCGTTTTTTAGTAATTGCGGAATCGGCAAACGCAGGCTATCGCGAATAATCTGCTCTCGACTAGGATAGTCAAAGGCTTGCAGGAAGCTATTGCGATCTATCCCATTGGTATAATCAGAGTACACACTAAAGAAACGAGGACGCTCTGGAAGCTCACCACGCGTTTGCATGGGCTCAGCCGCGATATAATCAGGATGAAACTGATATTCGAAGCTTTGAGGGTAGGCACTCTTAGGGAGCGCAAACCAAATCTCCACATGATCCGCTAAACGGAAATTTGGGTGCAGATTGATGGAGGGATCCTTCACATCTATCACCAAGCTAATACTACTGCCATCAGAGTATAAGGCTACGCTAGCAGACTGAGGTGAATTTGCCGAAGGAGGGAGGTTGCGACTCTTTACCGCCGGATGCAAGCTTTCCTGGGAGAAGTCAGGCCTTTGACCGAGCAAGCTAGCCGGCAGAAAAAAGGCAAATAGTAGTATGCGGGTGGCAAGATTCATAAAGAGTGATACCTTTCCAAACCAGTTACGGTAATATACAGGCTTTGGGTAAGTACTTTTCTCCGTTATTTCTAAATCACTAACATCTGGGTCTAATGTTTTTGATTTTTGGTAATTATTTTAGACTTGATAAGTCTACCACAATCCCCTTGATCTTTTTGTTGGCTAAGCTCTTTTTGACTTGATTGGCTTGTGTTCTCTTATCATAAGGTCCTACCAATATTCTAAAAACGGGTTTTCCGTCTTTTAGGCTGCTTTGGACCATAGTATTTTGTATGCCTTTGTCTGCTAAGTCATCCATGGCGGCCATAAGGCGATAAAAATTAAAGAATGCGCCTACTTGGACACCGTATCCTTCTGAGTCTAGTTTGAAAGCTACAAACTGGTATAAAGCAGGTGTATACTTGCTCGCATCTTCCATGCCTGCTGCTGGGGCTACAGCTTCTGCAGAACTGTTAGTTGGAGTACCCGTTTCGGCAGTAGCGGTCTCAGAACCTGCACCAATAAGGTTGCCTGAATGATCTCTCAAAGGCAAATCTCCTACATTTCGTGGAGGCGTTGGTAGCGTATTTGGCGGAGTGGAGGTATAAGTGTTTTGAGGTCTTGTGCTGGTAGTGGGACGCCCAACATCATTATTGCGTGGAGGGCGAGTAGCGGTATTGTTTGCCGGTACATTATTGCTAGCAGAGCTACTTGAACCTACCACTTCGATCTTTACCGGGGCGACGCCATCTCGAACCAATCCGATTTGAGCCGCTGCAGCGTAGGAGAGATCTACGATTCTTCCCGCTTTATGGGGCCCACGGTCATTGACCTTTACCACCACAGATTTGCCGTTATCGGTTCTTGTAACCTTCAATCTGGTACCAAAAGGAAGGGTACGGTGGGCTGCTGTAAGTTTATTGCGATCGTAAGGCTCGCCACTCGCGGTAGGTTTACCCTGAAAACTATCAGCATAATAAGAAGCTTCGCCGGTTTCAGTTTGAGCAGTCAAGAGCGTCAGCATCAGCATCATACAGCCAAGGATGGATGCGATTTTGAGACTGTTTTGCATAAATTTCAAGAGTTTGTTTGTTGTTGTAATGAGTGCAAAGTACAATTTTTTAAAGTTTATCCATATTTAAGCTAGTCTGCAAAGCCGTGATTACACTATCTTTGATGGAAATGGAAATTCAAATTTATACAGATGGCGCCTCGCGAGGGAATCCTGGGCCTGGTGGATATGGTGCCGTCTTGATATACGGCCAACACCGCAAGGAACTTTCCCAAGGATATCGCAAAACCACCAACAATCGGATGGAGCTTTTGGCCGTAATTGTGGCCCTCGAAGCTCTCAAAAAACCTGGGATGCAAGTCGTAGTCTATACGGATTCTCGCTACGTAGAACAGGCAGTTAGTAAAAAATGGGTTTTGGGTTGGGAGCGCAAAAACTTTAAGGACAAAAAGAATCCCGATCTCTGGCGACGATTCCTACTTGTGTATCGCAAACACCACGTCCGTATGCAGTGGGTCAAAGGACACGCTGGCCATCCGCTCAACGAGCGTTGCGATCAATTGGCAACCGAAGCGGCAGATGGTTACGATCTATTAGTGGACACTGGTTTTGAAGCTAGTCAAGCTGCCAAAGGTGGGGATTTGCTCAAGTAAATTGTCTATTACTCACAAAACAAGCCTCATGAACAAACATATACTCTTAGCGCTATTTCTATTTAGCGGCCTACTTTCCATGGCCCAACAAAGCAAAAACGTCAGCTTTCTTGGCAACTTGACCTACCAGGACGAACTCAATGATATCTGGGGCTATGTCGATAATCAAAACAATGAGTATGCCTTGGTGGGAGTAACCACTGGCGTCTCCATTGTTGATGTTTCTACCCCTACCAATCCGGTAGAACTACACTTTATGCCGGATACCTTTTCTAACTGGCGTGATCTCAAAACCTTTGGCAGCTATGCATATGTGAGTAATGAGACGGCTGGTGGGATTCGCATCATTGATATGACTGGCCTTCCCGCAAATGTGGCTTTTAAAGACACTGTCATGGCTGGTGTAACTACTTCCCACAATGTCTACATTGACGACGGCTATCTCTATGTGGTAGGCACCAATAACTTCAATGGCGGTATGGCCATTTTTGACCTCAATGTCGATCCCTGGCGTCCTTCCTTTGTCGGTAGTTATGATGTGCGCTATGTGCACGATGTATACGTTCGCAATGATACCGCCTATCTAGCCGAAATTGTAAATGGATTCCTTAGCATCGTTGACGTAAGCGATAAAGCCAATCTCCAAACGGTGGGGGAACGTA
>CAZHOC010000050.1:3280-13128 GCA_964534295.1 uncultured Bacteroidia bacterium
CTATAACGACGCCTTTACTCATAATACTTGGCTTAGCGACAACAGCAATATTTGTTACACCACCGACGAATACGATGAGGCCTATATCAATGCTTGGGACGTTTCAGACCCCAGCGATATCAAATACCTCGATCAAATTCGATCAAGCGTCAGTAATGAAACTGCTGCTCCGCACAACACGCATGTCCTCAATGACTTTTTGTATACCTCCTATTATCGGGATGGCCTTCATATCACTGATGCCAGTCGTCCCGGCAATTTGGTGGAAGTAGGATACTATGATACTGCCGATACGCTTGATGGCGGTGGATTTAATGGCGCATGGGGAACTTATCCCTTTTTGCCTTCTGGTTCTATCCTTGTTTCGGATATCGAAAAAGGGCTCTTCATATTGCAAGCCAATGTATTACAAGCTTGCTATCTCGAAGGCAATATCACCCGCCAGGACAATAGCGCTCCGCTCAGTAATGTGGAAGTTCGCTTTTTGACTGATCCCACTTTTGACTTTAGTCGAACCAATGGGGATTATGCCATCGGCATCGCCGATGCGGGGACCTATGAAGTCGAATTCTCAAAATATGGCTACGAAACGGATACTTTGATGGTAGCCCTCAGCAATGGCCAACTAGTGATCCAAGATGTTGCCTTAGTGCCATTGGCACGAACAGATCTAACCATCATCGTTGAAGATGCCAATACCAATCAGCCGCTCGCTGATGCAATCATCGAATTGACGGCCCCTATGGAAGCCGCGGTTTTTGAGTTTGCCACCAATAACACCGGCACCTATCAAAACAATGACTTTGTGATCAATCCCTATGATGTCATCGTGGGTAAATGGGGCTATATCACTCAGAGTGCTTCGGTAAGCATCGATAGTGTCAATGACACCCTGACTTTCCTATTAGCACCCGGCTATTATGATGACTTTGCCTTGGATTTTGGCTGGACTGAGTTTGGCAATGCGGTGCGTGGGCGCTGGGAACGTGGAGAACCGATCGGTACTTATGAGACCTTCCTTGGCTTGGGAATCCAAAATCCAGAGTTTGATTTACCCAACGATATTGGGGATGAATGCTATGTAACGGGCAATGATGGAGGCGATGCCTTTGGCGATGATGTCGACCGCGGCTTTACCCACTTGACCTCTCCTCCCATGGACCTCACGATTTACGAAAATCCCAAGATCCATTACTCTTGGTGGCTACTCAATTATACCCTCCGCAATGGAGGCGGTAAAGGCAATGATTTCCTCGCCGTAAGTCTAACCGATGGTGTAGATACCTTTGAGGTGAAACGATACGGAGGAGACTTTGACACTACGTGGAACGCTACCACTGAGCTCTACGTTCGTCAATACTTCGATTCCTTGACCAATCCCTTCCAACTGATCTTCTATACCCAAGATCTAGAGGCCAGTAATGCAGATGCAGTAGAAGCGGCCATTGACGGTTTTAAAGTCGTTGAAGGGCCACCCACAGCAATTGAAGAGGAAGATATCCAAAACTTTGTCCTCAGAGCTTATCCCAATCCAGTGGGAGAAACTCTCTATTTAGAATATCAATTGCCTCCTGGCAGGCAAGCAGATAAGCTTGAGCTGGAACTTTTTGATGTGCAGGGAAGACAGCTTTCGCTGGATATTGCCGCAAAAAATGAGCAGCAAATACGCTTGAATTTCCTTCAACCTAGCGGATTTTACGTTCTGAGGCTTAATTACGATGGACAGTTCATCCGGCAGATCAAACTATTGAAGTAAGGATAGCGGGCTTATCGGCCCCAATATATTTGAAGCAACGGGCAAGTATGTGTAATTTCTCATATGCTTGCCCGTTTGCTATTCTTTAGCTTGCTCACCATCGTTTCTATTTCTCTTCCCGCTAGCAATCTCAAACCGACGATCGAATATGAAGTGGATCTCATTCGCTTGATTTGGTCTGTTGCAGATGATGATGCCGTCGAATCTTTTGTCGTAGAAAGAAGTGAAGAAGATGGTTATTTTACGGCCATTGAAGAGATATCTGCGCTCTATTACAATAATCCCGCTTTGGACTTCCGATTCGAAGACAAAGCCCTCAAGTCAGGAAAATCCTATCGCTACCGCTTGCGCTTTCGCTATCCTGATGGCCACAATATTTATAGCGAGACGATCAAAGCTTATTTCGAGAAGCCTGAGTTTATCTTTCATAGCCTGTATGCATGGCCGGGTTCATTGGACCATCTTGGCATTGACCTAAGCGTTCACCAAAGCTGCGAACTCAAAATTAGCGTTTTGAATCCACAAGGATCAGAATTGTACCAAGACGCCCTGAAACTAAAATATGGGGAACATAGCTTGGAAATGAATTTTCCGAGCTTGCCTGAGGGTTATTATTATCTAAAGCTTGAAAGCGAGCAGGTGATCAAGATTAAGTCCTTTGTGATCCAGTAGTCTTTGGGTAGCCGCTGCGCGGAATGATTATCCTTAGAAAGCGACAAGGCATTGCCTTGTCGCAGCCAAAATTGCTCCTCATCGTATTCTATCTGCTAGTCAAGGAGATTTCTCGTCGCTTCGCTCTGTCGAAATGAATTTGGCGCTCGACAAATTTTGCGTCCCTACGATTATTTTAAATTATCAGGTATAAGCGTTCTGCGAAGCAGTAAAAACTACTGAAACCAACGATAAACGCTTTTCAAATCCCTTTGCAGTAAGTTTGCCTCGAAGTAATAGCGGTGATTGGGCTGCTTGATGATCTCCTTGAGGATTTCGCTGCCATCATGATCATAAGCCGTATCTAAGGCATCTATGGCTTGCATCCATTCGCTAGCTTGGCGATGGATGGGATCATCAAAGCTCGCATAATGCGCCATTTGATTCTTGAGTTCCGCGATGGAGCGGAGCTTATTACCATCTTCTCCCAAACCAAGGGTACTGCTGTCTAGATGCTTGGCGATCAATTGCTGATTACTAAAATGGGGAACCTCTTTGATCAAATCATTGATTCCAAATCCCAGCATCACTATCAAAGCTACCCCACTAGCTAAGCTAAAGACCGGCACTCTTTCCCACCAAGGGGTATGGAAGGCGGTAGCCCAATTGGCTTGATGATATTTTTCCAGCCAACCTTGATTGAAGAGGAACTTCATTTTGGCTTGCAAGTCCTCGTTTTCCGGTTCTAGGGCCGCCTTTTGGACAGTTTGCTGGACTTTATTCTCTAGGCTTTTCTCTTCTATGGCTTCCTCTTCGAGAACGCTCAAAATCGCCTGTCTGGCCTTGGCTTCTGTCTCTTCGTCCATCCGCTCGATTAATTGCTCTCGCAGAGATTGGGGCATTTCACCTGCTCGGACAAATGGCAATTGACTCAATTTCATGAGCTTGTCAAAGCTCATCCATTGCTCTTCAACGGCTTGCTCCGCCTGCATCTCCTCACCGACCTTTAAGATCATTTCCCAGCGGAGCTCTGGTGCTAGACTCATAGCAGTTAACCAGCGGAAGGAGGCTTCATCTAGGTAAGCTTTCAGATCATCTGCTTGATGGAGATCGTATTGGGCCAAGCTGAGTTGAGCCTTTTGTTGCACCAGCTTGACGTCCTCAAGATTATCGTCAACGCTTAGACCCGCACTTTGCAAAGCTTCGACAAGGCCTAGCTGAGCTCGCATGTCGGCTGGAACAAGACTAAAGCAAAGACTCAAGGCTTCTTCTCGTTTGTACCAGTTTTGAGTCGGTTCTGGACTAATGAGCACTTTCGTTTCCCAAGCGGCAAAGGCTTGATTTACCCAGGTAGCGAGCTTATTGGTACCCGGCTCAACGAGGAAGCTCCCCTTGGCAAAAACAAGCAGTTTATGATTTCTGTATTTTCTCGCGAGAATGTCTAGTTCCCATGGATCGCCCTTGTCATTATAGCAATCTCTAGGGTCGTTACGGAAGTAGTAAGTCCGAATGGCTACAGACTCAGCCTGTAATAGCGCTACCAATTGAGAGAATAGTGCTGCCGCGGGACGATTCGGTTCGCTTTCGTCTATCAGCACCAAATATTCCGTATCAACTTGCTGGCTTTTGTATTTGAGACTTGGTAAGCCTCCATTGCGTACAGTAGCATAAAGTGTTTGCTGAATGTCCAAAGTAGCGTGTTGTCCGCTCTGGCGATGAGACATGCTTTCCGCCAAATCGTAAAAGGCTGGCTCTGCTTCTAGTTGAATTTGCTTGTCAGCATGAGGAAGCTCGTATTCTCCTGCAGGATTCTCTAAAAACTCTCTTTGGAAGTAGACCCGATAAGCCTGCTTCTCCCAAAGCCTAATGAGGCCTTCAATCATGACAATGAGGAAAACACATAGGAAGAAAAGAGCAAGTTTGATCATATTTTGCTCCTTTTCCTGAAGGGCCAATAATTGAGAGGCTCTATCATTGGCGGATACTTCTGGTGGAAGCAATAAAAAGCTACTTCTGTTTGAAGCTTTAATGTTTGGCGGACCGTCTACATAAGACATCTCGACTTCGACTTCATAATCTCCCAACTGTTCATTGGTAAAACGGACTTGGTCACCGATTTTCTCTTCTACCAATTGTCCATCTTTAAAGAATCGCCATCTAAGTTGAGTTTTGGGGTATTTTACTGACTTTTTACCGATAAAAAATAATCCAGGCTCGCCGGCACTACTGATGGCCTTGGTATTAAATCGCACCTCGTTTAGAAGCGGATATTCCTTGAGGCTGGGATCCCCAGCAAGTCTTTCATCAATCTTGGGAAGGGAAGGATCTTGTTCAAATTTATCGTGAGCGCTACTGGACTGTAGAAAGGAAATGATATCCATTTCCTCCGGCTGTGTATTTTGCCGCATCTTCCAAATGATGCTAATCCCCACTAAAATCGCTATGGCGACTAAATAGGCATTTTTTCTTTTTTGTTTGAGTGCTTGGCCAATCTCAGAGCTAGGAGATGAGCGTTCCGCGCTAGCGGGCTCCTCCTGCTCCATACTCTCCTCTAGGTAGTCGGAGATGATTTGCGCTACAATAAGCTGCTCCTCTTCGTTTTGAGCGACTAATGGTGTCAAAATTTGACTTAGACCCTGGGGGTTCTCACGATATTGACTCCCAAGTTGAAGCAATACGTTTTGAATCCGCATTTGACGAGCTGGATCAATCTGAAAACCAGCTTGCTCTAGACGGATAAGCAAGTGTTGGAGCGGGAAGGAGGTTGTTTTCATGAAAGTCCAATTTGAGATTCGATTGCTTTTAAGTCTTCTTGAGTTTTGGCTAAGACACTATAACTCATCCGCAGGGTTTGCTTTTGCGAAGAGCTCAGGTTTTCTAAGTCTAAATCCGAGGCCAAGAAGTCGTTTAATTCGAGTACCCGCAACCAAGCGATAAGTTCAGCTGTGGCAGGCTTTTTTTTACGGACTGCCTGTCTGATTTGTTGGAAATGCTCAATTAATTGGTAGTCTGCATAATCGGTTTGATCACCAAAATGGCTGCGAACAATTTGCAAAAGCCGCTGTGGGGGAGGGAAAGGAATATGGTAAAAAACGCAGCGGCGGAGAAAAGCCTCTGGGAGATTTTTCTCAGAATTGGAGGTCATGATCATCACAATGCGATGATCGGAGGAGCGAGATATCCGGTGGTTATTGGCTTCCTTGATCTCGAACTCCATGTTTTCAATTTCATGAAGTATATCATTAGGGAAATCTCTTGGTGCCTTGTCAATTTCGTCGATGAGGACAACCGAAGATCGCGTTTGCGCTGATTGTACATAATTGCCCTTTTCTATTTCTGCCTGTTGAGTTAGGGCGATGGCTTTGCCTAAGGCGCGTAATTCGATATAGTTTTCGGTAGGAGGAGCCGATTCTGCTAAGGCTTTTTTGATGTTGGCATCGTGGAAGTGCCTCATTGCGTCATAATGATAGAACATATCCTGCGAGACCGCAGTGGTTTTGGTGTGAAAGACCAAAGGCTCCGGTAAAAATTCAGGATTTTGCTGATGTAGATCCCAGGCGATTTTGTGAGCTAAACGTGTTTTACCTGTACCGGGCTCACCAGTAAGTAAGAGTGGCTGGTTGAGGCTAATTGCGACCGAAACAGCACTAGCTAAGGCTGGATCAATAATGTACTGCTCAGGAGAAACGGCCTTTTGATGCTGAGAAAGCTTAGAAAAATCGAACTGGAAATGCTGCACGTAATTGTATAATGAGGTTAATAACTAAATTAAAGGTTCTTTTGAAGCCACACAATATGAAGACGAGTGTATTCTTGCTGCTAACACTGCTAAGTCTGTCCTGTTTTGCACAGTTTCCGGACTCCTCACGGCTGGCCTTAGTAAATATTTATACAGAACGGCCGATCATTGATCCCGCCAAAATCACGGCTGATATGTGCATCCGCTATGCAGGGCCCAACAAATGGACGTTCAACGAAGGTGATTGCAACAACTATGAAGGCAAAATAGGCATAGAGATCAGAGGGTCCTCCTCCCAGTTTTTTGATAAAAAGGGCTATGGTTTTGAAACGCGAGAAGAGGATGGCAGCAATAGAAATGTGGAGCTAGTGGGTATGCCTAAAGAAAATGATTGGGTGCTACATGGACCTTATAGCGATAAAAGCCTGATCCGCAATGCCCTGACTTATGAGTTAGGACGTAGTATGGGACGTTGGGCGCCAAGAACGCGTTTCGTTGAGCTTAGTATCAATGATGAATACCAAGGTGTCTATGTCTTGATGGAAAAGATAAAAAGGGACAAAAACCGCGTTAATATCGCCAAACTAGACGATACCAATACCGATCCACATGATATTACGGGCGGTTATCTACTCAAAATTGATAAAACCACAGGTGGCATCGCTACCTATTCGTGGCAGGGCGAATTTGGAGATATTATTCAATTAGAATACCCCAAAGAAGATGCTTATTTGCCAGCGCAGGCTGCCTATATTTCCAACTATATGACGGCATTTGAAAGGTCTTTGCGTACCATGCAGTTTACCAATGAGGATAGCTTAGGGTATCGCCATTATATAGAGCCAAGTTCGTTTATCGATTTTTTGATTGTGAACGAGATAGCCAAGAATGTAGATGGGTATCGCTTGAGTACTTGGCTTTTTAAAGATCGTGAGGGCAGGGGAGAGGACCGTTTACAAATGGGGCCTTTGTGGGATTTTAACTTGGCCTTTGGTAACTCAAATTATTGTACCGGTGGTGGGCCGGAGGGTTGGGTATTGAATTTCAATCAATTTTGCCCAAGAGATGGCTGGGTGATCAATTATTGGTGGGATAGACTTTTGAGTGATCCTTTGTTTCAGGAAGAATTGGTAAAACGCTGGTTTGAATTAAGGGAGGACGAATTTTCTACTCAAAAGGTATTGGCTCGAGTCGAGGCCATGGTTGCGGAGATAGGTCCAGCCGCAGAGCGAAATTTTGATCGCTGGGAAGTCTTAGGAGAATATGTTTGGCCAAATTCTTATATCGGTAATACCTATCAGCAAGAGATAGACTTCCTCAAAGATTGGTTGCGGGACCGTCTCGTTTGGATGGATCAAAATATTGAAAACATCAGCTATCAGGTGCAAGGGAGCTTTAGTTATGGTGCGAGTGTAGGCGTTTATCCTAATCCTTTTTCAGATGAGTTGACCCTTAGTATCCAATTCAATAATGAATCTCCTATCCAGCTTGAGGTGCGTAATATTGCGGGCCAAAGGGTTTTTAATAGCGAGATTGAAGTTTCTAGGGCTTCATTTCAGCAATGGCGCTGGAATGGATTAGACAATCAAGGCAATGCTTTGCCCACAGGTCTATATTTTTTAAGCTTGCAGCAGAACGATGAAATCGTGGCAAGCCGGAAGTTGATTAAACAGTAGATACATGCAGATTGCCAAGAAAGTTTGGATAGATACAGATGTAGCCATTGGTATGGGGGACCCCAAACAAGGTTTTGCTGATGTAGACGACGCCTGGGCGATGGTGCATTTGTTTCACGCAGAGCATATTCAAGTTGTTGGGGTCAGTACCGTCTTTGGCAATACAGATATTGATAATGCTACCCGATTAGCCAATGAAATCTGCAGTCAATTTGGCCCCAAAGGGATAAGCGTTGCACGAGGTGCTAGTGCTGCCCTGGATCTAAATAATATAGAAAGCAATGCTGGAGTGGAGGCCTTGATAAGTGCATTAGAAAAAGAATCTATGCACATCATGGCGATTGGTCCTGCTACCAATATTGCCACTTTACTTTTAATACGCCCTGATCTTGCTCCTCAGATCGAATCTATTGTATTAGTGGCTGGGCGCAGATCGGTAGAAGACCATTTCAGAGTAAGCCCCAAACATGAGCCTCCCTTTCCAGATTTAAATTTTGATCTAGACCCTAATGCTTTTCGGATTTTAATTCAATCCCAGGTGGCTGTGGTATTGCTCCCTTTTGAAATCTCGCACAAGACTTGGGTTAATCAGGCGGATTTAGATCAGGTGCGGCAATTTGGGAAAGTGGGACGATACCTGGCAGAAAACTCCCAAAATTGGCTGGACCTTTGGCGGGAGTTTGGTTGCTCCGCTTTTAATCCTTTTGATATCCTAGCTAGTGCGTATTTGGTAGACGATGCTGGCTTTGAATTTGAGGAGCTCTCTGCGGAAATAGTCCTACACTGGGATGATACCCTATCTGGGGAAGAAAATCCTAAGAAAAGCGTTAAACCTTATTTTTTATTGAAAAAGGGAGCCGCAAACAGTCGAAAAATCAAATATTGTCATACTCCTCCAGAAAACTTTAAGGAGGATTTGTTGAAATATATCGCAAAGTATTAATTTGTAGGTGAAAAGCTCCTCAATTAAGCTATAAATGAACTTTTTCCTAAAGGCTGAAGAAGCCGAATCACTGGAGGCTTACCTCCTTTCAAATAAATACATAGCCCCGGACGAAAAGATTGTTTCTGCCACTGTGCCTGGCGCCGGGAATATGAATTATACCCTCCGCATTCGGACCAATTTCCGCTCCTTTATTATCAAGCAAAGCCGCGATTATGTCGAGAAGTATCCCAGTATTCCCGCTCCTCGCGAACGTGCAATTATTGAAGGGCAGTTTTATGAGCTGACACAATCCAATGCGAAACTGAGAGAATATCAGCCAGAGATTAATGCTGTCGACGAGGAAAACTGTATCATACTTTTAGAAGATTTAGGACAATCCAATGACCTCAGCTTTTTGTACAAAAAGGAAAAAGAAATTGATCTAGAAGACCTCAGGGGATTGATCGACTATATCAGTGAACTGCATAATGAGTTCAATACTGATAAGGTTGAGGCTCGGATCACTAATATGAAGATGCGGGAGTTGAATGCGGAACATATTTTCAATTACCCCTTCTTAGAAGACAATGGTTTTGATTTAGACAGCGTAACACCTGGGCTACAGGCTGTGGCCATGCGCTACAAAACAGATGATGCTTTCAAAGCGAAGATCAAAGATTTAAGCAAGCACTATCTCACAGATGGGAAGACCTTACTCCATGGAGATTATTATCCCGGTAGTTGGCTCAAGACGATTGAAGGGGTGAGAGTGATAGATCCTGAATTTTGTTTCTTCGGCCCAGCTGAATTTGATATATCCGTCATGATCGCCCACATGAAAATGGCCCAGCAGGATGCCAGTGTCGAAAAAGAAATCATGGCCCGCTACGTTGAGCCTGCCGGTTTTTATACCGGATTGATGGAGCAACTCGTAGGGGTTGAAATCATGCGCCGGATCATTGGCTTGGCTCAGTTACCGCTTGCCTTATCCCTCGAAGAAAAAGAATCTTTAGTAGAGGAGGCCTACCATTTAAGCGTGGGTTGAGTTGACTTCAGTAGTGAAAACAACTTCGGTCCCCATTTTGTCGATAATTAGGTAAG
>CAZHOC010000051.1:0-13040 GCA_964534295.1 uncultured Bacteroidia bacterium
AGTCATCGGGGTAGTGGATCACTTCAAGTACCAAGGAGAGTTTGAGGATGAAAATACTCTCTCTTTTATCCCGCTTCCTCCTGATGAACAGGATTTTGGCCTTACTATGCCAATCCGCATCCATCCCGGTACATCTCCAGGCTTCGAAGAAACAGTCAATAAGACGATTCGGAACATCGCCAAAGATTGGGATTTTGTCATTCACCATCAGGAAACAGCTCGCAAACGCAAGAGCATGCAGACCTGGGTGCCAATTGTCGCTCTGCTTTCAATCTGTGGCTTTTTGGTGTTCAATATCGCACTCGGACTCTTTGGAGTATTGATGTACAATATCAAAAAACGTCGCGCAGAGATTGGCCTAAGACGAGCCGTTGGTGCTCCCGCAGGCAACATCATCGCGCAGTTCTTGCTCGAAATGATGATCATTACCAGTATCGGCGTATTTATCGGGCTAATTTTTGCCGTTCAGTTACCGATTATGAAGATATTCGAAGTAGGAAATCATATCTTTATCTATGGTATGTTGGCCTCCATGGCGATCATATTTGGCTTAGTAGCCATTTGTACCTTATACCCAAGCACTCAAGCCTCACAAATTCATCCAGCTTTGGCGCTCCATGAAGAATAGTCCCTTGATCCTGATCATCGAAGATGATACTGCCGTCTGCGCTTCGCTACAATTGTTGCTCAAGCGCAAAGGCTATCTGGTAGAACTCGCATTCGAGCCAGAAGAGGCTATGTTATGCCTCGATCGTTTTCGGCCTGATCTGATCTTATTGGACATGAATTTTTCGGTGGAAACCACTGGAGATCAAGGATTAGAGACTTTAAATAGGATTGTTCAAAAAGACGCTACCATCCCAGTCATACTCATGACGGGATGGGGCTCTCTTGAACTTGCAGTAGCAGGCATGAAAGCCGGTGCCAAGGACTTTTTGACCAAACCTTGGAACAATGCCGCCCTCCTCCAATCAGTAGCTACTCAATTACAGCTCTTGCGTTCTCCGAAGGAGAGCCAAAACAAAGAAAAAACCTTCGTAGGCAGCGCGATTATTGGTCAAGATCCGGCCCTTTTAGAGGTGTTACAGCTAGCTGAACGCGTCAGTCCCACTGATGCCAGTGTGTTGATCCTCGGCGAAAGTGGAACCGGTAAGGAGTTGCTCGCCGAAGCCATACACGAAGCCAGCGAACGCGCCAAGAATACTTTTGTCAAAGTCAATTTAGGAGGCATCTCCTCCAGCTTATTTGAATCTGAGATGTTTGGCCACAAAAAAGGCGCTTTTACGGGTGCTGTGGCCGATCGCAAAGGTCGTTTTGAGGTCGCTGATCGCGGAACGATATTCTTGGACGAAATCGGTGAGCTGGATCTCGCCTCTCAGGTAAAATTATTACGGGTGCTACAAGAAAAAACCTTCGAGGTCTTGGGGAGTAGCAAAGCCCAAAAGGTGGACGTTCGCGTGATCAGCGCCACCAACAAAGACCTTAAGCAAATGGTCCAAAGTGGGGATTTTCGGGAAGATTTGTTTTATCGCCTCAACCTAATTGTCCTGCGTTTACCCTCCCTCCGGGAACGCTCAAGTGATATCCCACTTTTGGTCAAACACTTTATTGATAATCTCAAACAACTCTATCGGCGACCGGCTCTTCAAATTAGTGCTTCCGCCTTAAAATGGCTGCAAAGCCAAGCCTTTCCTGGCAACATCCGACAGCTACGCAATCTCGTCGAACGGACCGTATTGGTTTCTACAGATGATCTACTTGAGATCAAACACTTTACTCGGCATTATGATGCGGAGGAAAACGATTCCGAAACCATCACGCTGCCCGAAGTAGGGGAGATTACTCTCGAGGAGATGGAGCGTCAGATGATTTTGCAGGCCATGGCTTATCACAACAATCGTGTGAGCTTAGCGGCTCAATCCTTGGGATTGACACGCTCAGCTCTCTACCGCCGACTCGCCAAATTTGATATCCCCTATGACGCTTAAACTACAATATTGGATCTATCTTATCATCTTGCACGGGGGATTTTTGGCTTTGACTTGGTATCTGTTTCAAGACGAAGTTTGGTGGCTTTATCCCATCGAAATCGGCCTAGCGATCTCTCTTTTTGTTGGCTATCGTATCTACAAAGCATGGTCTAAGCCAGTCAATCGCATTCAGGAGGGCATTGATACGCTTGAAGCAGAAGACTTTCAAATCCAGTTTCGCAAGGGCGGTTCTCCCGAGCTCAAAAAAGTCAGTGATCTCTACAATCAATTAGTAGTGGATATCAGAGCGGAGCGCAAGCACTTGCAAGAGCAACACTTCTTTTTGGAGCGCTTGATCGATGCTTCGCCTAATGGCATCATCTTGCTCGATTATGATGAGGAGATTACCTATCTCAATCCTGTGGCCATTAAGCTATTGGGCTTGGGTGAAAATTGGACGCGTCAGCCTTTGGCGAACGTTCAACACCCTCTGATCCCTGAGATCCGCAAAATCCCGGAAGGCTCCTCGGAAGTAATCACCCTGCATGGCCTCGCCAAATACAAATGTCATATCTCACAATTTGTGCATCGCGGCTTTCCGAGGAGATTTGTGTTGATCGAAGAACTTTCTCGAGAGTTGCTAGCCACCGAAAAGATGGCCTACGGCAAGGTGATCCGCATGATGGCACATGAGGTCAACAATTCGATAGGAGCAATCAATTCGATCTTGCACAGCGTGCAGGAAATACAGCAGGAAGAAGGCCTTGAGGATACGCAAGAGATCTTGCAAGTAGCGATCGATCGCAATGACCGCCTCAATATCTTCATGCAAAACTTTGCTCAGGTTATCCGACTGCCTCAACCCAAGAAAGAAAAGGTCAACCTCATGAGCTTTGTGAGCCAAATCAAGGCTCTCATGAAGGTACATGCCAGCGGCCGCAATATTGATTTTGAAATCATCGTCCAAGATGATGCTCAAGATTGCTTTTTGGACACAGCCCTCATGGAACAAGTCCTGCTCAATTTGGTCAAAAATGCCTGCGAATCCGTCAATAAAGATGGAGTAGTGAGGCTCGTCGTACAGGCCAATCCTCCTCAGTTGATCGTAGAAGACAATGGTCCCGGCATCCCTAAGGAGATCGCACAAAAGCTATTTTCGCCCTTCTTTAGTACCAAACCCACAGGGCAGGGGATAGGCTTGACTTTGGTGCGTGAGGTGCTGCATCAGCATGGTTTTCCCTTTTCTTTGCAAACCGAGAATGATGGCTGGACCCGTTTTCGGATACAGTTGGGGTAGTTAGAGTATTAAGACGGAGGTATAAAGTATTAAGACGTTCTAATTCCTAAGCATTTTTAGCTGCCTCTTTAGTTTGCCTGCTAGCATATAGCCGCAAATATTCATCCCTGCTTTCTCTAATGTAAGACGAGAGGCTTCATTACTGATATTACAACGTGCCGCAGGAGTTTTGCCAGCAGCGACACAGGCTTTCTTGAGTTCCTGCACTAGGTAAGTGCCTAAGTTCTGCCGCCGCATATCTTCTCTGACCTCCATATAGAGATCGGCAAAAGGCTCATTGTAGTGCGTCAAAAATCCTCCCATCGCTACCGCTTCCTTGCCTTTTGCCAAAACGAATCTGCCGGGATCTTGCTCATTGAGACCAATCAAAATGTCTCCGACTGAGCGTTCGCGGAAGCGAAAAGTTGCCTCTTCCCAACCTGTCTCTTGTCCTGCTGCAAATAGCATGACTTTGGACTCGATCTCGTGGGCATATTCAAAAACCAAAGGCCTCAAGAAGGGATCATTGGTTTGACACTCCGCAAACTGGGCCTGAGAGGCCTTGACTAGTGCCTCAAAGATCGAGCGCTTGTGTTTCTCGAAAGCAGGCTGAACGTAAAATTCAAAAAGGGTGTCTCGATCTTTGAGGGCATCCAATCCTTTGATTGAACCGTAAGCAATAGCTTTGCCGTCTAATTGGCATAGGTAGCTATCCGACCAGTTTCGCTCGTGGCAAGCATCATAACGTACTTGGCAATTCATCGCTGCTAGATACTCAGATCTGAGGGGCAGGATGGCTGCTAGCTTCGTTTTTTGGATGCTTAGGTTCATGGAGGATCGGTATTTGGTTTACCGCTGCGCGGAACGCTTATCTTTAGGGTGCGACATGCATGCGCGCACCTACCATCGGTTATCTGTATCGGCCTATTGCATAGGCCGCCAGAATAAATCGTTCTGCGCAGCAGTAAACCCTAACAAAGGCCTTTCGACTGCGCTCAAGGTGACAAGACGGGAGTTGGTGTCATCCCGAGCCCCGCCGAGGGAACTGTAATAACTAAACTCATGCTTCGCCGCCCAAAGATAATCGTTCTGCGCAGCAGTAAACCTACTTCAAGGCCACAAAAATATCGACCTCAGCATTGGCACGATCGAGGGCTTTTTCGCCATAGACTTCAAAATCTGCGGTATAAGCTCGATCTAAGTCGTCGCCCCAAATATCGACCCAAGCCTGGTAAACCAAGCCCTGATCGAGATTGCCTTTGACGGTGCGTTGTTGATACTCGCCCCCCTCAAAGCTCCGGCCTACCATGCCTGCGGGAACCTCTTCAATACTGGAGACACGGCAACCCAAAAAGGCGGTGTAAGGATTCATATGGTCGGATTCGTAGTCTGTATAGAGGCTGACAATGGCGCCATCCGTCTTATTAGGGATTTGTGCCACTAGGTTATCTCCCAATAATCTTTGCCAAAGCGCGCCGATATCTTGAGCGGCTTGGGCGTTTTCGTTGGTGGTGCGGGTTTCGATACCGATAAGCTGAAATGCTGTGATTGATTTGTTTTGCATAATGATTTTTTAGTTGATGCAACAAATCTAAAATCGACTTGTGTCAAGGGTATGTCAGGGGTGCTTCTTAGGACCCAAAAAATATTCAAGCAAGTCAAAATCGTGCGCTTCAAAGAGGTCTTCGGAGACTTCTAAGCTTTGGATTTGGTCCAGCCTAAATTCCCTCTGCGCTTCGCGCAACTCACAATAGGCGATCATGATCCAATTTTCTCGAGTGCTATAAAGCGCTAAGGGCTGAACGCGGCGCTGCGTCAATTCTTCTTTGTACAAAGAGAGGTAGCTGAGATCGATGCATTGGAAATTGGTAATCGCAGATTGGACGCTCGTCAGATAATCGCTGGTGGTGTTGAGGCCTAGGTTTTGGATAAAGACCATGCGCTGCGAAAGCAAATCCGCCTTCTCCTTTTCTTCATAGCCGAGCACAGCCTTGATCTTGGTAATGGCTTCCACATAATGCTTGACCAAGGAGGTATCCTTGTTGCGAATGATGAGGCTCTCGGCCGTGATCAAAGCATTGGCTTCCTCCTCTGTAAACATCACCGGAGGGATGCGATAGCCCTCGACTAGGGAGTAGCCCTTGCCTTCCTCAGTATAGATCGGTACACCCGAAGCTTCCAAAGCTCGAATATCTCGATAAACGGTGCGCACACTAACCTCAAAACGCTTGGCGATTTCAGTGGCCGTGATGAGCTTTTTGCTTTGCAGATAAGTAAGGATGGCCGCGAGGCGCGATAGACGGGAGCGTTCCATGAAACGGAATTTTTGAGAAATCAACCTTCTCTGCAAAGGCCCTTGCTTGCTAAACTAGCTTTGAGAGTTAGGCTTTATCTAATTCGTCCAGATCCACAAGTCTTTGGAGGATAGCCTCTCTGACCAGAGAAGCCGTATTGCGAACGCCGAGCTTGGCCATAATATTTCGCCGATGGGTATTGATGGTCTCTTTATCGTTATGCCGGATATTGGCTATCTCTGAAGAAGTAAAGCCTTGTACGACCAAACTCAGGATTAGCTTTTCGGTCTTGGTTAGACTGCTCGAATTTTGCTTTAATTTTATCAATCTACGCTTTTCCCGCATGTAGAGGCTCAAAACCTTGCTGCTGAAAAAATGATCGTCTTCGGCCACTTGTTTGATGGCGTTCATGATTTCTAAGCGACTCGATTCCTTGAGCAAATAGCCAGATACCCCTATGTCGATCATTTTGAAGATCGTCTCTGGATTATCATAGATGGTCAGCATGACGATTTTGATCTCGGGATAGTTTTCCAAGATGATGGGGGAGACCTCATAGCCATTCATCACAGGCATATTGATGTCGAGGAGAATGACATCTACTTTATGCTTCTCTAAGAATTCTAGGGCGAGTTTGCCATTCGGGACCGAACCTACAATTTCGATCTCGCTTTGGTCTTCTAGGATCAGGTATAATCCTTCGACATAAATCGGTTGGTCCTCGACTATGAGGATGCGAATGGGCTTAGACATCTTGCGGGAAGTAAATGGTTGAGTCTGGCTTAAGGTTGAGCTTTATGGAAACCTTGGTTCCTTTATTTTTTTGTGAGTCGATAGCGATTTCTCCTTGATATTCTTTGATGCGGCTTTGGATACTTTTGAGACCAAAGCCATGTTCTTTATCATTGAGATTTTTTGGGTCAAAGCCTATCCCATCGTCATGCACAACTATCTTTAGGTCTTTATCAGAGAGGATGAGTTCGACTTCGGCCTTATTTGCTGCTGCATGTTGGAGTACATTTTGGAGCAAGCTTTCGATGATTTGATAAATGAAGTAGCGTTGTGCGAAGCTAAAAGAATCCACTTCCACGCCCATGCTTTTTACCCTAATCTCAATCGGATAGATGCTCGATAGCTCCTGCGCTAATTCAGTAATTGATTGCTCAATCCCTCCTATTTCCAATGTCTTCTTGAACAGGCGATGCGATAGCTGCCGCGTTACCTTCATTACATCCTTTAGTATGCCCAAGGAGCGGGTAAATAATTCGTCAGTTAGCTGCTTGCGTTCTGCAAAAAGCGAAAGCCTTTGGTGAGTACTACCCAAGGCCGCCCCTACCTCATCGTGCAGTTGAGAGGCGATGCGCATGCGTTCCTCTTCCTGGGTCTGGTAAAGGCGTTCTAGCAGTTGACTCCGGTGTTGACTTACTAGATTCTCTATTTGATTAGTGTAGCGGTTTTTCTCGATCCGGCGTTTACGACTTAATAAAAACCAGACCATAGCAAAGAGGGCTAAAATGGTGATAATGCTGATGTCTAAGAGTAAAATGCGATTATCCTTTTCACTAATATCTAAGTCCTGCTGGGTCTTTTCTAGCATAAGCTTATCATTTTCCCTTTCTACTTTTTCGACCTCAAGCCTAGTAATGATTTCTAATTTCTGCTCATTGAGTAAGGTATCTTCGATGGCTTGGTAGGCTTTGTAGTACCGCAGCGCGGAACGGTTGTCTCCTTGTTTTTCGTAGATCTCAAAGAGGATACGGTAGGCCTCCATGGTTAGAGGAGTCTGTTTGTATTCTTTGGCTAAGGCTAATGCTTTTTCAGCTTGAGCCAGGGCATTATTGATTTGGCCTAATTCGAGAAAGGCTCTGGCTAGATTAATTTGAGGCTCGATGCCTTCGAATAGCAAATCATATTTTTCTGAGAGGGCAATCGCTTTTTCAAATTCTAGTTTACTTTTCTCCTGTTGATCATACTCAGAGGCTAGAAGTCCTAATAAATTGTGATAAGTGATGAGCAGTTCTTGGGCTTGGATCGAGTCGTAAAGGGGTATAGCTTTTTGCAGGACAGTTTGGGCTTCGGAAAGAGAATCTTGCTCCCAGTAAGCAACCGCGATATTGACATATAAGCGAAAGAATTCATCAGTTGGAAGCTCCGCGAGTTTGCCTATAAGTTGTTCTTGCTTGTGAGAAATTCGTATACCCTTTGCATAATCTTCCTGCCAGAAGTATTGAGCGGATAGGTTAGAGTATATCTGCCATAGAAGTGTTGAGGGGGCGAAGTCTTCTAATAATTCGGTTGCCCGCAAATAATATTCAATGGCTTTGTCGTAGCGGCCTTGAATATCATATACTGCCGCATAATTGTTATAGACACTAGCAATACCGTTGAAATCCTTTCTTATCTGGCGAATTGCTAATGCCTCTTCTAAATTTAGATAGGCCGAATCGTAGGTTCCTTGATTACGCTGGATGATAGCTAAGCAGATAAAAGCTTCGCTACGAGACTGTTCCAAATCTACTTCACCTTTACTCAGGATGAATACTTGTTTTAAGTAAGCTCGCGACTCATTTGTTGATTCATCTTTGAGTTCCCAGGCCAATTCATTAAGGAGTTTTACCCGTGATTTGAGCTCACGGGTAATCATTAATTCTTGGCGAAGGCTATCGACGAAAGGCTTGTTTTCTCCATGTAAACTTGGAGAGAAAAAATACACTAAGGCTAATATCATTAAGACTGTTCGCACGTCGTAGCAAGCTGATTAAGTAAAGGGCTTGGTATCGGCTTTGCTGTATTTCGCCACCCCCTTGCGGGTTTTGCCTCCCTTTTTTATAGTGATAATAAAACTTTGACCAGGATTTAATGGTCCTGGATCAGGAAAAGGGATGATATGTTTTTCAGGACAAGACTTAGATGTAGTTCCAGTACCCTCAACAATGTAAGCGCGTGAGAAGTCAGAGTGTTGGCCTAAGACTAAGTTCTCTCCCTCATTAAGTTGAACCAAAAGTGTGATTATTGCTGGATCTTCTTCCCTTCGGAGTAGGTGTATATAGGGAGCATGTAATTGGGTTAGCATATATTTTTTGATTAAAGTTCGAATAGTTCTACCCATCCTTCGGCGGGGATAGTAGGATATTTGACATCGATTCGCATTGAATCACCAAACCTCTTAAAAAGTTTTTCCTTTATAGTTATAGCCAATTGCCCAGTTTTATCTGACGATCCACTGTTCTTAAGGAGAACTTCTATCACAGAAGAATTTTGATTTTTACCTGAGGCGCCTTGAGCTATTTCGGCCTTGTCAAGATAGTGTCCTGTCGGTAGTTGAATCATCAAGTGTAAAGTGTCGTTGATGAATCCATTTTCGACAAAAGCATGAGGCTTAAAATCTTCTAGAGTTATCATTTATTACAAAGTATTAGTTTTTGATCCTTTCATATCTGGGTGAAGCCTTTGAATTTTCTCCTCCCCTGGAGCATCAATGGCTTTTACTATGCGAGGTATGCGACTCTTTATATCCTTTTCCCAATCACCTCCACCTGCAACTAAAATTCCTTCTAGCCAATGGTTAAATCGGTTGATCACTGGGGAGCCTGAATTACCTGAAAATGTATCTAGATTAGCTATGAATCGTTCTGTTTTTTCATTTGCAGCCTGTACCCAAGCCCCTGGGGCCCAATAAAGAGGTGTTCCCATCGGGTGTCCTAAAACATACAAATGGGTGTAAATTGATGGGAGACTGTTCAAATCGGGATTTAGTGGTATACTAAATCGATCCTTGATTTTACGATCAACTCTAAGTCTCGCCCAATCACATCCTCCGCAAGTGTTACTAAAACAGTATTTTTTTATCTTTATTTGATAAATATCTTGATTGTTGATATGTATAAGTTGCTGACCTTGGTAGCTATGATAATAGCCAAAAACAAGTCGCATTTGTTCTAGCTTAGGGAATGACTGAGAATTTTTTGGGAATAAACAATGGGCTGCTGTTAAGACTTCATTTCTTGCACTTTTAAAAGCCGTTCCGAAAGAAACAGAAGGGAGGTCCCAAAAAAACTTTTCGGGAATAGGTTCTGTAATTTTATCTGCTTCACTCAATAGAGACCAAGTATCATTAATCCGATTAATTAACTTCTTTCCTAATAATATCGAAACTCCATGCGGGTCTGTATAGAAACTTGGACTGCCATTCGGAGCCACTAGATCTTCTTCCCAAACAATTGCTGCGACAGAACGACTAAATTGTAGAGCCTCTTTTTCTACTCGATATCGTAATTGTTTACTTTCTGAAACAGTGATTAATATTGAGCCATCACGCGCGACTGAAAATTGCTGAATATCTTGCTCTCCGCTTTGCCCATTAAGCACTTGCCATTTAGCAGAATCTTGGTCTAACCAGAGGATTTTTCCCTCCCGGAGTCCAAATATATTCAAACGATTTAGAGCTTGAATTTGGCTAACTCCGTCTAAATCAAAAATTTGGGGCTCTGAATCTGTTTCCAAAGGGAACCCAGATACTAGTAAATATTTGTGCTCAAAGTTAATACCACCAATAACTCCTTCTCCAGTAAAGAAGTTTGTGATATCTGAAGTAGGGAATCCTTCTAACTTTTGCCAATTTTTTTCCTTAGCTATTAAGCAAAATTTTATTCCATCTCGGTCTCTAACAAATAGAAAAAGACCCCCTTCCTTTTTATATCCTATTGTTAGCTCATAAACCGGATTAATGTCTGTGTCAAATTTCCTGTAAACTATTTTTTCTGATTCAGACTCTTCATATTCTGATCTTTCTCTGCTAAGAGAAAATTCTAACAATATCTCATCTGTAGTTAGTCCCCAACAGATCTCAGGATAGTTACCATCGGCTACTAGTTTTTTTATTTTTATTCCCTCTTCTAGTTCTACTAACCGGATGATTTTCCCTTCAACATAGATGACTTTTTGGTCCTCTTGCAAAAGCCATGCATTATCTAGCCCTAATCCGGCAATTTGTGATATGTTGTCCAAAGAAAGCGTTTTCCAGTTGGCTAACTCAAAGCGTTTTACTTGACCATCCAAATTGATTCCCCATAAAATTCCATCTAGAGTAGCTGAAATAGAACGAAACCGCTCATCGCTTTTTAAGGCTGGTTCGGAATTCCAATCAGATGGATCCTCTCTAAGATCTAAATGAAAACAATATCCGTCTTTATCTAATACATAAAGACTGTTCAAATCTTCACCACTTAAGGCAAGATCCTTGGGATTGGAGAAGGCTTTTGGCGCTACCAATTGAAAGTGATATTTCCCGTTATAGCGATCGGCATCTGTCAGCCAAATGGAACCCTTGTCCCCTAGTAGAGCTACCCGCCCAGAGGAGTTTGGCTTATCTTTATATACCTTTTGGTATGGTAGTTTTCTGGCCTCAATAAGAAGAGTTTCTTGGAGTGTATCATTTCTTTCAACACCTCTTTCATGCCAGTATTCAGTCTTACCTTTCTCAATTATAGGCTTTCTTTCTAAGGCTTGATTGCTAAATGTGCGCCAAACGAAGCCTCTACAAGCATTACTAATCTGACTATTGGCGAAACCGCCTCTATAAGTGGTCCTTTCCTCTAAGCTCCATTGGTTTTTTCTCCAAGAATAAAAAGTCATACGGTCCAAGCTTAAGGCCCAGACTGAGCCGTCCCACCCTACTGAGATATCGGCCATCGCTATATTATCCACTGGCTCAAAATCTTCTCCCGTCCAATGAAATACTTGCCCGTCCTCATCCAATACCCATACATTATCTGGATTGCCAGCTGATATTTTTACAAATTTTTTGTTAGGTGTTCTAACACTACCCCATTCAAAAGCTTTTGGGATAGATCGAACTTGGGTAAGATCGCTCTTACCGTATATTTTGAGGATATCTATGTGCTTGTCTGTCATAAAAATGTTAATTCAATAAAATAGAAACAAATATCTTAATATCGAAATATCCGAAGCACAACATAATTCAGCCCGCCCAATCATGGGCAGGCTGCGGCGTCTTAATTGTCTTTGCAAATGGCGTTGCCAATCCCGATTACTACTCTAATTACCGTTTTTGCGATGGGGTTTTTGATTACTCCCGCTAGCAATTCGAGGGTCGTACGAGCCTGTGGCCAGTATTGACAGATTTTGGACTTGGCGTCATCAAGGTTCCCTTCGAGACTAATGTCCTGGAGATCAAACTCTAAGTTTTCAGACATAATGTTGTGATTTTTGATTATGTCCAAAACAACATAATTGTGTCGCAGCTTCGCCTCCCCAGAATTGTAGATTCGATCTCACTATTTATAGTGAGATTTTTGCAAACTCGCTAAGGCGGATCAAATGCAAGACACGGATAGAGACGAGCGTTCCACGCAGTGGTAAATAAAACCCAAGCAACCAAAGCCAGCAGAAATCTGACGCTTGTTTTTTATTCTGGCAAAATAAACTAAGGCATTTAGTAGATTTGAAATATGGCTATGCTGCTTTGCTTACCATTGTCTAGATGCATCAGATAGCGGCCACTTGCTAAAAAGGAGATGTCAATATTGAATTCCTGTACATCTGGGGAAAGAGTCTCTTTTGTAGCATGGAGACTCCGACCTTGCAGATCGAATATTTTGATTACTATCTCTTCTCGTCTGGCTGATGAGATGCGAAGCTGTAGTTGACCCCTACTAGTTGGATTAGGAAATAAACTGAATTCAAGTGGCCGATGAAGCTCTAAACCTTCATTAGCAGAAGTCAAAGCATTGAGATAAAGCTTTGAGATTGGAGGGGAGCCTGGAAAACCAAGAAAACCTGATAGGAAGACATCCACGATACTGTCTCCATTTAGGTCCACCATGGCTACTGAACTATTATTAATATTTTCGAAAGGGGTATTGGAAAGCTCACTAAAACTGCCTGCTCCTTGATTGAGATATAGTTTGGTGCTGGGTGCAGTACCATTACGCCCTGTGATCAGGACATCGACATTCATATCTTGGTTAATATCGGCAAAGGCAACAGCGCTGTAATCAACTGCATCAAAGGGAGTACCACTCAATTCGCTAAAACTTCCCAAGCCATCGTTTAGATATAATTTGGTTGTTTGTAGAGGAAGGGGCGGAAAAACCAGAGCGCCTACTTCCCCGCTAATCAACAAATCTAAATCATTGTCATTGTCGATGTCGGCGAAGGCGACAGCACCATTTCGGACCGAATCAAATGGAGTCCCCGTTACTTCAGTAAAAAGGGCGTCCCCGTCATTGGTATATAATCTGGCTGTGCGGAATGAGCCACTTTGTCCCGTGATCAGCACATCCAGATCATTATCATTATCTATATCAGCAAACGCAAGCGCACCGCTCTGGACGTCTTGAAAGGGAGTACCCAACAATTCTGTGAAGGCACCATTGCCGTCGTTGGTATAAAGCTTTGATACTTCCTTAGTGCCATTCCAGCCTGTGATTAGGACATCTTGATCATTATCATTGTCTACATCAGCAAGGAGAGTTGATG
>CAZHOC010000052.1:0-13005 GCA_964534295.1 uncultured Bacteroidia bacterium
CTTCGAGGTCTCAATCTTAAGGCCGCTAAACTCAATGGTGCGAGATTGAATCATGCCGTATTAGATCGAGCAGACCTAAGTGGAGCAGATCTTAGCGACGCTATCCTAAAATCAACCTGCTTTCAAGGGGCGATTATGGATTACGTAACCTTGGATGGCGCGCTCTTAGAAAAAACAGATTTCCGAGACGCCCGCCTCGATGGGATTGAGGTCTTTAACGTTCGTTTTGTGCGGGTAAAATTTGCACGAACTTCTCTCAGAAATGCCAAATTGTATAATGTCCGATTTGTACGTTCTGCGATTGAGCAGGCTTACACTGACGGAACCCTTATCCGCAAAGTTGACGATCCTGTACCCCCAGCTAGAGTCGAGCCCGAACCCGCGCTTGTGGAGAATGAACCGGAAGAAACGCCCAACATGCCTAAGCTAGAAGATTATCCTGCCTTGATGGCCTTCATCCAAAGAATAGAGGATAAGTCTTAGCGGACTAGTATTTCGCTTCGCGCAACGCTTGGCCCTGCAAATGCGCTAGGGGCGTATTGCATACGCAGCCCCGAATAAGCGTTCCGCGCTCCCGATAGCTATCGGGAGGTAATCCCCTACCCAACAGTCATTTGAAAAATTAGAACAAAGTTTCTAAATTATGATATGGCTTCGATTAAGACCAAGCAAAAAATCTTGCAAAACGCGCGTAAACTCTTCAATGAGAGGGGCTTCGTAAATGTAACGCTGCGAGATATTGCGGGTGCCTGTGAAATCAGTATCGGCAATCTTGCCTACCATTACGCCAATAAATCGGTGATAATGGGAGTCTTGTACCAACAGATGGAGGATGCGCTGGAGGAGATGTGGGCCAAGGTCAATCAAGAGCCAAGCTTTGCCAATATCGCCCAACATATCCAGCAGTTTCATGCTTTTCAGGCCTATTACCGCTTCTTCTTTTTGGACATGCTGGAAGTAGAAAGAGCCCATCCTGAGATCGCTAATCAGCATCAGGCGCATATCGAGCGCCAGATCAATAATATCAAAAGTATGATCGACTATGCGGTCAAGGCGGGTAATATGCAGGCAGAATTACGGCCTGGTATGTATGCTCAACTGGCCCATACGGTTTGGATGATGATCAATTTTTGGCTCTCTCAAAAGGAGGTGCGCCAGCAGGAAAACCAAGTCGCTGCGGTCGACGCCATTTGGTTTTTGGTTGTCCCACATTTGACTGAGAAGGGAAGTGTGCATTTAGCCGAACTCCTCCCTCAACTTAGCTTAAGCAAATAATATCACCTATTTAAAAAATATCGCCCTATGAGTAGCTATTATTTCACCGAAGAACACAACCTCTTTCGCGAAGGCTTGCGCCAGTTTTTGGACAAAGAAGTCATGCCGAATATCGACAAATGGGAGGAGGAGCGCCGGACGCCCAAAGAGCTTTGGAAGAAGTTTGGCGACATGGGCTATATGGGTTTGAATTATCCCGAGGAATACGGAGGAGTCGATGCCGACTTTTTCTATTCGGTTATTTTCTGTGAAGAGGTTTCCAAATGCTTTTCTGGGGGCTTTGCAGTAGCGCCAATGGTGATGCAGTATATGTCCACACCTTATATTTTTCAGCATGGCAGTGAGCATCTCAAGCAAAAATATCTGGTGCCCTCAATCGCGGGTGAAAAGGTGAGTTCTATTGCGATCACTGAGCCGGGCGCAGGTTCTGATGTCGCCAATATCCGTACTCAGGCGATCAGAGAAGGCGATCACTATATCGTCAACGGTAGCAAGACCTTTATTACCAATGGGGTTTATGGTGATTACCTCGTTACGGTGGTCAAAACCAATCCGGACGCAGGGGTAGGAGGGATCAGTTTGTTGGTGATTGACCGTGATGCGCCTGGCGTATCGGCTACTAAACTCAAAAAACTAGGCTGGCATGCCTCTGATACCGCAGAGCTAGCTTTTGATAATGTCAAAGTGCCGGTAGAGAATTTGGTTGGCGAAGAGGGCCAAGGTTTTTATTATCTGATGGGGGGCCTACAAGTAGAACGCTTAACCGGAGCCATCGGCGCGGTCGCAGGAGCAGAAGCTGCCCTGAATTATGCCTTAGAGTATATGGCTCAGCGCGAAGCCTTTGGTCGTTCTCTCAATCGATTTCAGGTATTGCGTCATCGTATCGCAGACCTAGCTACGGAGATTGAAGCCACCAAATACTTTGTCTATCACCTTTGCCGTGTGCACAACGATGGCAAATATGCCGTGAAAGAATGTTCTATGGCCAAACTAAAAGCTACAGAACTCTCGGACCGAGCCATGTACGAATGCTTACAATTCTTTGGCGGTTATGGCTTCATGGAAGAATATAAGATCGCGCGTATGTTTAGAGATAGCCGCGTCTTGACGATCGGTGGCGGTTCTTCCGAAATCATGCGTGAAATCATCGCGAAGATGGTCATCGATGACAAAAACTACGCTCGCGCGAATAAGCCACTCCATGCTGTTAAACCTGCCGCCAATGGGCATAGCAACGGGCACTCCAATGGCAATGGGGCGCCTAGCCCTAATCAAGAAGTAATTGTCAATCCTGAGCTAATCACTTTGAGTAGCATCACTAGCTTAATCGAAAAGCGCTCCGAAGGGGTGGATCCAATTGGTGCCACCCTCAAATTTGCGTTCGACGAAGGCAGCATCTACTTAGACGGCATGGGCGATCGCAACGACATCAGCAATTCTGATGAAGATGCTCAATGTACCATCGCTACTTCTTTGGAGGACTTCTCCGCTATTCTGAGAGGCAAGATGGATCCTATGTCTGCTTTTATGCAAGGCAAGTTTAAAGTCGAAGGGGACATGAGCCTGGCGATGAAATTACCGCAGTTGTTCCGTTAAGGCCTACTGCTATGGACTACTACTTACAAAATGCATTTTTATTTGATGGCTTAGGAGGAGATGGGCGTTTATGCAATCTGCTACTGCAGAACGCTCATGTCTCGGAAATACTTCCCGTTGATACTCCTAATCCAGCCCCTGATACCACTCAGGAAATCGATCTATCTGGCAAATGGCTTTGTCCGGGTTTTATCGACGTGCACACACATTATGACGCGGAGCTTGAAATTGATAGTCGCCTGATCGAATCCGTTCGCCATGGTATCACTACGGTCTTCTTAGGCAGTTGCGGCCTCAGTATGGTCATGGGCAAGCCCGATGAGCTCTCTGATATGTTTACGCGGGTGGAAGGGATTCCCAGCCATTATGTCAAGGATCTACTACGCGAAATCAAAGATTGGGACGGACCTGAAGAGTATCTGCAGCATCTGCAAAGCATCAATCTCGGACCCAATGTCGCCTGCTTTTTGGGGCATTCGACTTTGCGTTCCCATGTCATGGGCCTAGGCAGAAGTCTCAGTACAGAAAACATCCCTGACCAGAGCGAATTGGAGCAAATGGATCGCTATCTCCACGAGGCCTTAGATTCGGGTTATATGGGGCTCTCTGTCAATCTATTGGAGTTTGATAAGATGGATGGAGATCAGTATCGCAGCAAGCTCACGCCTTCGGTCTATGCCGGCTGGAAAGAGTACCGCTATCTGTTCAAGACGCTACGGCAAAGAGACCGCATCTTACAAACCATCCCCAATACTGCCAATCCCGCTACCTTCTTCAGCTTTATTTGGGAAAGCCGCGCTATCAGCAAAAAGCCGCTCAAGACGACTATGTTGGCCATGATAGACGGCAAAACGGTACGTGGTATTCACCGCATATTTGGTACAGCGGCTCGCTTTGCTAATCGCTTTTTGGGAGCAGATGTGAAGTTTCAGGGCCTGCCTGAGCCCTTTGATGTTTGGACTGATGGCATGGTTGCTCCCTTTTTTGAAGAGTTCGAAGCGGGTACTAAATACATCCACTTGATGGATTTGGAGGAGCGAGCCGAATTGGTCATGGACCCTCACTATCGCAAGCTCTTCCGCAAGCAATGGCAAAATCGAATCGCTCCGCGCGTCTTTCACCGCAATCTTTACGATACTCGCATTCTGGAATGCCCTGATCCTGCATTAGTAGGCCGTAGCTTTAAGGACCTAGCCCAAGAACGCAAGCAAAAAGACGTAGATGTATTTCTAGATTTAGTGGCGGAGCATGGCTCAGACATACGTTGGTACTCAGTGGTTGGCAATGACCGTCCTAAAGAATTAAATTGGATCATTCAACATCCAGACTGCCACATTGGATTTAGCGATGCTGGGGCCCACCTGCGCAATATGGGGCATTATAACTTTCCCTTACGTTTGTTTCAGTTTGTACAGGAGCAGGCTGGGCTTGGTCGCAAAACGTTAAGCATGGGAGAAGCGGTAAAGAAGGTTACTTCCGAGTTGGCTGATTGGTTTGGCTTGGATGCGGGTAGGATAGCCCCTGGCAAACGTGCGGACTTAGTCGTGATTGATCCGCAGTATCTCGATGATCGAGTAAATGAAATCCATGAAGCTCCCATGCCAGATCTTCCCGACTTTCAACGCTTGGTACGCCGGCATGACGAGTTAGTGCCTATGGTGATGATCAATGGCAAAATTGTCTGGCAGGATGGTGCTCCTAGCCCCGATTTTGGCCAGCAAAAAGGCTTTGGTAAGCTACTATTGGCTCAGTAGGTTTGGGTTTACCGCTGCGCGGAACGCTTGTTTTATTGTTGAGGGGATAATTTTTGAAGTTTTGAATGGACGAGACAAGAACCAATTACTCAACAATTCCTGGAATCAACTCCTTTTATCCTGCTTCACAGAACGATCATCATACTCCCAAAAAGAACGAGGGTCGACTGATAGCATCTGCTTTCAGTCGACCCAACGTTTTAATCGATTAAAAATCAATTCTTAGTTGAGGTTAATGGGTGGCTCAAGCCGCATTTGCATTCACTTCTTCAGGCAACTTAACGCTGTAGATGATCTTACGCACAGTGTCGAACTGTAGGTAAGGATAATCGTCCAGGACAAGCTCGATGGCTTCCGCAGAGCGGTGGCCTGATCGACGCAAGTCTAGATACTGACGTTTGATCAAGAAGTCGCGAATGACTTTTTGGTTGAGCAAGTTTAGTGAGACCAACTTTGTGTAGAGATCGTCGGTCACAATCTGACGGATTGGATTACTCATAGCTCTTCCTTTAACTGTTGATGTACAAATTAAAGGTAACAGTGCGTCATAGAGTCTTATTTACTGAGCTTAAAAATTGGTTCTAAATATATCTCCTAGAAATTGAAACCAACGGTTACTGTAGTATGGTGTTGCAGGTTGTTGCTAACTACGGTTGGTGAAAATATGCTAGGATCGTTCGCAGTGTACGGACTGAACTTGTCTTGAGACTGCTGGTTTACATAAGCAACGTCAATAAAATAATTCGGTTGCCTGATGCCTACCCCTAAGGTAATAAAATTTCTGCTACCGTCAATATTTAGGAGCGTTTCAGGATTATTTGGGTCCTGATATACCGAACCTTCGGTAGAATAAGGACTGCCAAAATAGCTGTATCCAGCCCGGAAACGGAATATATCGTAGCGATGCTCATAACCAACCCGAAAATTAAAGGCCGCTTGATAGAGCGTATTTACATTTTCATTTTCTTGTTCAAAGCTATAAAAGTCCGGGCTTCCCAAATTTCCGTTTGAGCTAAGGTTTGAAAAACTGTAGTCAATATAATCCACATCTCCAGAGATAAATCCCGTCTTACCAAGGAGATACATAAATCCAGCAGTGATTTTGTAGGGAGTTGTCAGATTGTATTCAAATCTTCCCGGAGTGAGAGAAGGAGAACTCAATTCTTCGGTACCAGTTTCTACTTGCGTAACATGGACCAACTGTGAATTAAAAGTATCTGTCAAACTGAAGTAAGAGGGGCTGTGGAAGGTAAGTCCAATACGCAATGGATCAGTGGGACGAAAAATTACCCCCAATTTTGCGTTGATACCTGAACCAAAAGTGCCAAACCACTCACTAAACCGAATTTCTTGGCTGGCAATTTCCAATGGAAAACCATTGTCTGGATCCGGATCATAAAATTCATAGAGATTATTGACGTCGATTTCCTGGATGTTGAAACGCTGGGAGTATTCTAATCTTTGGATACCGATTGTACCTCCTATGTAGAGCTTATCTTCAAAATTTCCCGCTAGTGAGATGAACCATTCGTTGCGACGGCCTGTTTCAATGCGCTGGAAACGCTGATCGATTTGGCCACGATTCATGGCACCGAAATAGGTGCTACCATCACGATTAAGGACTGTGTCTATGATGAAGGCGTCAAAGGCCAAACGCTCATTAGAGAAGTCCCCTAAGCCGGCAGGGTTGATCCCTTGAGCATTAGCCGCAAAGGCTTGGCTGATGGAACTAAATTCGTTGAAGCCTCCTGTTTGGGTATTGCGGTAATAGTTTTCTAATTGATGCTGCCCGATACCAAAGGTCCATGCTTTCAATCCGCGCTCTACTTCGCGCCGCTCACTGCCTGTATCGTAATACAACTTTTTATTGACGACATAGCCCCAATTGTTCATGTTGAGGCGATTACGGCTATTGTTCTCGCTATTGCCTAAGAAATCTGCATTGTCAGTATTTACTCGAAAGACAGGGCTTACGGTAAACTTTGAGCTCCTTAAGAGCCCTAAACCAGCAGGGTTAAGGTAACCAGAAGATACATCTGCTCCCACCGCTGAAAATGCCCCACCCATGCCCAAGGCGCGAGCTGAACCAACTAATCCTGTCTGAGAGTGCCTGAGTGCGTCAGCTTCGTTTTGAGCTAGTAAAAGACTAGTAGATAAACTGACAATAAAGAGGAAAGAAAGTATATGTTTCATAGCCTAAAAATCGGTTTGCACCATACGACAAATTAACTAAAAAGGGCGGGAATAACCCGCCCTTTTGAATATCTGTGTATGATCTTTTATCTATCGTCTACGCGATCCACTAGAACTGCTGCTTCTTGAAGGAGAGCTGCTAGAGCGGCTTGGTGAGCTATAAGAACGACTAGGGCTACTAGAACGAGTAGAGCGACTTGGCGAACTATAGCTACGGCTTGGGCTGCTAGAACGGCTTGGTGAGCTGTAAGAGCGGCTTGGGCTAGTAGAACGACTTGGCGAACTATAGCTGCGACTAGGTCTAGTGGTAGTAGAGCGGCTAGGCGAAGTATAGGTACGACGAGGGTTCGTGGTCGTAGTACGTGAAGGCGTAGTGGTTCTCGATGGAGAAGTATAAGTACGACGGTCTGGTGAAGTACTTGTACGTCCAGGTCTCGTAGTGGTAGTACGGCTTGGGCTTGTTGCAGTCCGTCCGGTGCTAGTACCGGTACGGCTTGTGCCGGTAGTGGTACGCGTTGGGCGAGTAGCCGAAGCAGTATTTCTGGCACGAGGCGCTAGGTACTGCGAATTACGTGTTGGGCTACTGCTAGTTCTTGGGCTAGTAGCGGCATTACCAGTGTAGTTCGTTTGAGAACCAGTGGTAGTAGAAGAGTTACGTACGCGGGTAACATAATTGTTGTTCGCGTTTGCATTGTTTCTCCAACGAGTCCAACCATTTGCAGGAATAAATCCTCCTGGAGGACAGTAATATGCTCCACCTGTAGCGAATGCTGGAGAACCCCATGGGCCGCCAAAACCTCCACCGAAGGCGTATGGATTGTAAAAGCTATTTCCAGCAAATGCATTGCCGTAGAATGGAGAGTATCCATAATAGGCGTTTACGAATGGATCGTAAAATCCGTAATTGGTCCATGAGTTGAAGTTGTTAAATCCACCACCCCAGTAAGGGTTGAAACCTCCACCAAAGTAAACGGCATTCCAACTGCGGCCAAAACGAGGCTGGTTCCAGCTATACCATCCGTTATTATTCCAAGCGTTCCAAGAATTGGTACCCATCACATAATACAGGTCATTGGAAAAATAAGGATCGTAATAACGCCAGTTGCCATAATTAGCACTTACGCTATTGAAACGACGGATACGACGACTGTAATAAAAGTCATCGTCTGCATAATAAGTATCATTGTAGCTGTCAACGGGCTCACGATATACCTCGCGAGTAGTTTCATAAGCTTCCTCAACACGTGCAGTGGCTACTGCTTCTGTCCTGTCAGAAGATGAATAATATACGTCATCATACTCGGTAGTAGACGCATACCTTGGTCCTGAACAAGCCACGAAGCTAAAAGCAACGGCGGCGAGTAGGAGGAAAGATAATTGCTTCATAATATAGATATCTGGTTGATCTGTCTCTTTAATCAATTTCAAATATACACACTTAAGACGTCAAATTCCATCGGAGGTCATTGAGTCTAATGTCTTGTTAGTCTTTAAAATACTAAAAAAGGGGGGGAATAGTTAGGCTAAAACTGCAAACGTGTAACATTTCTGAACATTCGTGTTCCTCGGCCGTACCAAAACTTCTCCTCTCAACGTTTATATCCCATTTTGTTTTACTGCTTGGCGGATTTATTTTTGCCTCCGCTAAAGCGCGGAACGCTATGTTCCAAAAATGTTAATCTCCAATAATGGCGAAAGGAAAAAAATTGACCTCACGTAGCGAGAGCTACGCTGACTGGTACAACGAACTAGTCAAAAAGGCCGACCTGGCCGAAAACTCTGAAGTCCGTGGCTGTATGGTGATCAAGCCCTACGGCTACGCCATCTGGGAGCGTATGCAACGCATCCTAGATGATATGTTCAAAGACACTGGGCACGTCAATGCCTATTTCCCGCTTTTTATCCCGAAAAGCTTTCTTAGCAAAGAAGCCGACCACGTCGAAGGTTTTGCCAAGGAATGTGCCGTGGTAACACATTACCGTCTCAAGAATGATCCAAACGGAGGTGGCGTTATCGTCGATCCAGATGCTAAGCTAGAAGAGGAACTCATCGTACGTCCTACTTCTGAAACCATTATCTGGAGTACCTATCGCAATTGGATCCAGTCTTACCGGGACCTGCCTTTGCTTATCAACCAATGGGCCAATGTAGTGCGCTGGGAATTACGTACCCGTATGTTTCTGCGTACTGCTGAGTTTTTGTGGCAAGAAGGCCATACTGCTCACGCTACAGAGCAAGAGGCTATCGACGAGGCCGTGCAGATGCTAAATGTATATGGCGACTTCGCCGAACAAACCCTCGCCATTCCTGTAGTGCGCGGTGTCAAAACCGAGCGGGAGCGCTTTGCGGGAGCTTTGGATACTTATACCATCGAAGCCATGATGCAAGATGGCAAGGCCCTACAATCTGGAACTTCTCACTTCCTTGGGCAAAATTTTGCGAAGGCTTTTGATGTGAAGTTTGCCAATAAAGACAATAAAGAAGAGTATGTCTGGGCCACCTCTTGGGGAGTATCTACCCGTCTGATGGGTGCCTTGATTATGACGCACTCTGACGATAATGGTCTGGTATTGCCTCCAGTACTTGCGCCTATCCAAGTGGTATTTGTACCTATCTACCGCAACGATGAGCAAAAAGAGACGGTTCTTGCCAAGATCAACGAATTAGCTGCCTCCCTCAAAGCCTTGGGCATCCGTGTCAAAGTAGACGATGACGATACCAAGAAGCCAGGCTGGAAATTTGCCGAATGGGAGCTTAAAGGAGTGCCTGTTCGCTTGGGCCTTGGTATGCGCGATCTTGAAAATGGTAAAATCGAAGTAGCACGTCGTGATTTGCTTAGCAAAGAAGTACGTGATTTGACCGATTCTTTGCCACAGGATATCAAAGCTTTGTTGGATGAGATTCAGCAAAATATCTATCAAAAAGCCCTGGATTTCCGAACTGCCCATACCCGCAAGGTAGACAGCTGGGAAGAGTTTAAAGCAGCGCTAGATGATGATATCCCAGGCTTCTTACTCGCTCATTGGGATGGTACCACTGAGACCGAAGAGAAGATTCAAGCCGAGACCAAGGCGACGATTCGTTGTATCCCAGTCGATAATGAACTAGAAGAAGGTGTTTGCGTCTATTCAGGCCAGCCTTCTAAACAGAGAGTGATTTTCGCGAAGGCGTACTAGTCCTCTCTCATAAATTGGAAAGTCGGATGCCCAAAAAGCATCCGACTTTTTTTGTGAATCTCCTCACAAATTTTTCCTTAATTAGAGAGAGTAAAGCAATCTGAAAACCTACGGCTGAGCGTTCCGCGCAGCGGTGAAAACACATAGAGATGATCCGAATACTCATCCTTTGCCTGAGTAGTGTACTCCTTTGGGCTTGCCAAGTGGCCCCTCAATCCAACCCAGAAGAGGATCTAGATTTTGTCCTTCAGCTTTTGACCCCTACAGATAGTCTTGAGGAGGAATCCAAAACTGCCCTTTTTGGCATGGTAACCAATGGCAACTATCTCGAAAGCTTGCAGGATATGCTCCTTAGGAAGGAGAGTCTCTTGAAACAATACCCGCCAGATATGTACTATCAGGCATTGGGGACTTCGCTCTCTACGGTGGGGGAATACCAAACCGTCTTGGAGAGCTGGAACCGGCTGATGGGGGAACCGCCAATAAAACCCAAACAAGATAGTCTGCAGCAGGTATTGCAATCGGTAGAATTAAAAGAGGCTAAAGAAACGATTTTAGCCGCTGCTGCTGATCAACAGGCGCTTATGATCAATGAAGCTCACCATGTGGCCCTGCATCGAGTATTTACACGCAGCTTATTACAAGATCTTTACGATTTGGGATATCGATACTTTGCAGCAGAAACTTTTAGCCATGGTGATATCGATCGTCTCAATGAGGAGAAGTTTCCACTATTAAAATCAGGCGTTTATTTGTGCGAACCTCAGTACGCTAACCTTGCTCGAACTGCTCTAGAGATAGGCTTTGAATTAGTGGCTTATGAGGCGCCAGGAAGCTTAAATGGTAGCCAAAGAGATTCTGCTCAAGCCCGCAACTTAGCCCAAATTTTTGAACGAGATGCAGACGCCAAAATGCTGGTCCATGCTGGCTATGCCCATATCTATGAGCGAACCAATAGTGAATGGATCAAGATGGGACAGTGGTTTCAGGAATTTACGGGCATAGATCCCTGGACTATCAACCAAGTTGCCTTTACCGAAAAGGGCGACCTAGATTACGAAAATGCTTACTACACTGCCTTATTGGCTAATCAGAAGATTACATCTGCGGCCGTACCCATACAAAATGATCAATTTTGGATGACGGCTCGTTTTCAAGGATTGGTCGATATGCTGGTGATGCACCCTCGTACTACTTACCCAAATGAGCGCGTCCATTGGCTACAAAAGGAGGATTATCAAAAGCTGAAAATCCCTCAAGCAAAACTGGAAAAGGCCCTATTGATTCAAGCCTTTAAGGCCTCTGAGACTGAGCGCATAGATATCAACCAGCTGGTGCCAGTGGATCATGTATTAGTCAAAAATCGCGACCGGGATCAGTATCTTTTTGTGCCTAGATACGATAAATATGTCATCCGAATCCTTGATGCAGATAGTCAGGTTTTGGAGCAGTATATGTGGGAGTAAGGCTATTAGACAATCTTTGATTTTGGTTCACCGCTTCGCGGAACGCTTATCTTTTCAGGTCCTTCGGCGGGGCTCAGGAAGACAAGTTGATGAAGGGCTAATCTCTTTGTCATCCCGACCGCAGTGGAGGTAACTTTGTTTAGACTTCTCCGCTTCGCGGAACGCTTATGTTTTCAGGTCCTTCGGCGGGGCTCAGGAAGACAAGTTGATGAAGGGCTAATCTCTTTGTCATCCCGACCGCAGTGGAGGTAACTTTGTTTAGACTTCTCCGCTTCGCGGAACGCTTATGTTTTCAGGTCCTTCGGCAGGGCTCAGGAGGACAAGCTGCTGAAGGGCTAATCTCTTTGTCATCCCGACCGCAGCGGAGGGAACTTTGTTGAGGTTCACCGCTTCGTGGAACGCTTATCAAAACCCGAAACTTAACTTGCCGCCTATCCAAAACTGGTAGCGGGTGCCAAAGTCTCCCGTCCATTCTCGTTGCACATAGGGTGCGAGGTCTGAAAAATATTCGAGTGTTTCCTGATCTTGCCAATTACTCGTATGGAGATAAGCCGAAGGACCCGCCTGCCAGCGGTATTTGCGGCCAAGAGGACCATTCCAGCCAAAATGGAGCTCATTGAGGAGATTGAGTTCTACTACTTCCATGCGGCTATCAAAGACTTGGGAAGATGTCAATTCAAGTTGAAGACGATGACGATCAAAGATTGGGAACTGAGTTCCGGCTCCATAGCCCAAAGAGGCAAAGCCAGAGCGATTACCCACGCCAAAGCCCATCGAAAATATATTGAACAGACGCGTCGCACCTGTTTTATAGCTAAGCTGCACAGGTACCGTCTCAGAACTGGAAAGCACCACTCTATGATAGCCCTGCTTCACATAGCTAAAGATCCCGATCGGGACCCCTTGTATGCTATCACAATAATTAAAAGGGGCAATTTGGACACCTTTGACGGTGCGAGCGACATTGAACAAGCCTGCTAGCTGGCCACCCGTAACATTGCGGCCGATATTGAGCGTACTCGCAAATTGCCAGCCTTTGACATTTTTCGCCCAATTATAAAATCCTCCTATTTGTAGACCATTGACATTGCGCCATGCAAAATTGCCAAAACCGGCAATTTGGATGCCGTTACCTTCTCCCGTAAGGATATTGGTAAAGCCCGCAACTTGCAAGCCATAGTGCAAGGTATCAGCCCAATTGGCTGCTCCCGCTACTTGTACCCCAGTTATTGAGCCGCGGTTGATATTACTGAAACCAGCGACCTGAGTACCATAGAGACGACCACCTACCACATTACCTCCACCGCTTACTTGTACTCCTTTGACATCGTAACGGACCACATTCAGGAATCCACCAACTTCCACGCCTTGTACGCCTCCGGCATAGCCAGCGAGTAAATTGAGGGAAAAGATATTGTTGTATTTGCCTGACTGTAACAGATTAGTACCAATCGGGCTAATCAAGGTTACCTGTGCGAAGCGAGTTTTGAGTTGATTGCGATAAGTAGGCTCTTGCAATACCTCGTCATCAATCAGCAGCTTGAC